>NZ_JBSHDN010000108.1:0-21557 GCF_053616335.1 Nocardiopsis sp. NPDC055824 | reverse complement strand
GCGCGGGGCCAGTGCGCAGCCCGATGCGGCGCAGCGGGTCGGGCCGGAACCGGCCGACCCAGCGCGTCACGGGCCAGCCCGTCGCGGCGCGCCCCGTCCGCGCGGCCTCGTCGTGTGCGGGCGCCCTCCCGCGCCGCTCCCGGGAAACGCCGGGCGGCGAATCGTTATCGCAACGGGATGGCGGGACGTGCGCCGGAGCCGGTTCAGTACATCCGGCGGATGTGAAACGCGCTACCCCGACCCAGGGGCTCCTCCGCGAGGAACTCGTGCATCTTCATGCGGCACCACGCGGGGATGTCGGCCCGCGCGGCCGGGTCGTCCGCGGTGACCGCGATGACCGACCCGATGGGCACTTCTCCCAGTCTGGCGGCCAGCATGATGATCGGGACGGGGCACTTGCGGCCCACCGCCTCGACCGTGACCAGCGGGGCCTGCGGCGGATACCCGGGCACGGAACACCCCCTGCGCGTCGTCGTCCTGTCCCCACCATCTTGACCCGCCCGGCCCCGTAAGGCGAACCCGGTTAAGGGCGTCGTAAACCCAGCGATACGCTCGCCTTGGTCTTTCCTCGCGAAGCTTCCGTAACCGCCGCCCACGAGCGGCGGGGTCGCCCGCGGGGAGGAGGGCCCGGGGGGACGCCGGGCCGCGCTCCGTAGCCAGCCGGGAGGGTATCCTCCGCGGGCGAACGGGCCCGGCTCCACGTACCGCCGCGCGTTCCGCGCAGGGGCGTCTGGCAACACGCTGACCAGGTAAGCCCATGAACGGCACGCCGGGCGGTTCGCGATAATGTTTCCCCTTGACAAGCTTTGGACACTTAGGCCGCCCGTGGAGGATCCACGGGCTTCACCGCTGGGAAGGCAATCCGTGAGTCCGACCCGCCAAGAAAATCGGCGCCCCAATCCGCGCCGATGGGCACCACGCGGCGCCGCGCTCGCCGTGCTGGGGCTGGCCGCGACCGGCTGCGCGTCGAACGATCTCACTCGTTTGGGCATGCCGGAGCCGATCACCGACCAAGCCGAGCGTGTTCTCTCGCTCTGGCAGGGCTCCTGGGTGGCGGCTTTCGCGGTCGGCATTCTCGTGTGGGGGCTGATCATCTGGTCAGTCATCTTCCACCGCAAGCGCTCTGAGCAGTTGCCGCCGCAGGTGCGGTACAACATGCCCATCGAAGCGCTCTACACCGTCCTGCCGATCGTCGTCATCTCCGTGCTCTTCTTCTTCACCGCGCGGGACCAGGCGATCATCCTGGACACCGACGAGCCGGCCGACGTGAACATCGAGGTCGTGGCCTTCCAATGGGCCTGGCAGTTCAACTACCTCGACGACACCAAGGAGAACGGCGGCGAGGTGCTCTTCTCCGAGACGGGCATCCCCAACCCGGACGGCACCGCCGACCCCTCGACGCAGACCACCCTGGTGCTTCCCGAGGGCGCGACCGTCCACTTCGACCTCCACTCGCCCGACGTCATCCACTCGTTCTGGATCCCCGAGTTCGGCTTCAAGATGGACGTCGTCCCCGGACGTGACAACGCGTTCCAGGCGAGCCTCACCGAGGACAGCGCGGGCCAGTACATCGGCCGCTGCGCGGAGCTGTGCGGGGTCGACCACACCCGCATGCTCTTCAACGTCGAGGTCCTTCCCCAGGACGAGTACGACGCCTGGGCCGCCGAGCAGGAGCAGGCGGCCGTGACCGCCAACAACGAGGCCGCCGAGGCCGTGGATTCCGAAGCGGACTCCGCCGACGGCTCGGGCGCCGAGGGATCGGATGCCGAGGGCACCGGTGCGGGCGCGGCCGACGCCGAGGAGAACGAGTAAATGACCACGACGGCAACACCGGCTCGCACCGACGGCAAGGCGCCGTCGAGCGCGGGCTCGATCATCGTCAACTGGCTGACGTCGACCGACCACAAGGTCATCGGGTACATGTACCTGATCACCTCGTTCGCGTTCTTCCTCTTCGGCGGAGTCCTGGCGCTCCTCATGCGCGCCGAGCTGTTCTCACCGGGCATGCAGGTCATGTCCAACGAGCAGTTCAACCAGCTGTTCACGATGCACGGCACGATCATGCTGCTGATGTTCGCGACCCCGCTCTTCGTCGGGTTCTCCAACATCCTCATGCCGCTGCAGATCGGCGCCCCCGACGTCGCCTTCCCCCGGATCAACCTGTTCGGGTACTACCTGTACCTGTTCGGCAGCCTCATCGCCGTGGGCGGGTTCCTCACCCCGGGCGGCGCGGCCAGCTTCGGCTGGTTCGCGTACACGCCGCTGTCCGACGCGGTCCGCTCGCCGGGCCTGGGCGGCGACCTGTGGATCCTGGGCCTGGCCGTCTCCGGTCTGGGCACCATCCTCGGCGCGGTCAACTTCATCACCACCGGCCTGTGCATGCGCGCCCCCGGCATGACGATGTTCCGCATGCCGATCTTCACCTGGAACACGCTGCTCACCAGCGTCCTGGTGCTCATCGCGTTCCCGGTCCTGACCGCCGCCCTGATCGCCCTGGGCGCCGACCGCATGATCGGCACACACGTCTTCAACGCCGAGCACGGCGGCGCCATCCTGTGGCAGCACCTGTTCTGGTTCTTCGGGCACCCCGAGGTGTACATCATCGCCCTGCCGTTCTTCGGCATCGCGACGGAGATCCTGCCGGTGTTCAGCCGCAAGCCGATCTTCGGCTACAAGAGCCTGGTGGCCGCCACCATCGCCATCGCGGGCCTGTCCGTCACCGTGTGGGCGCACCACATGTTCCCCACGGGCGCGGTCCTGCTGCCGTTCTTCTCCTTCATGACGTTCCTCATCGCGGTCCCGACCGGCGTGAAGTTCTTCAACTGGATCGGCACGATGTGGCGTGGGCAGCTGTCCTTCGAGACGCCGATGCTGTTCACGATCGGCTTCCTGGTCACCTTCCTCTTCGGCGGACTGACCGGCGTGCTCCTGGCCTCCCCGCCGATCGACTTCCACGTCACCGACTCCTACTTCGTGGTGGCCCACTTCCACTACGTGGTCTTCGGCACCGTGGTGTTCGCGATGTTCGCGGGCTTCTACTTCTGGTGGCCCAAGTTCACCGGCAGGATGCTCAACGAGAAGCTGGGCAAGTTCCACTTCTGGCTGCTGTTCTTCGGCTTCCACGGCACGTTCCTGGTGCAGCACTGGCTCGGGGCCATGGGCTTCCCGCGCCGCTACGCCGACTACCTGCCCGGAGACGGCTTCACCGAGCTGAACCAGATCTCCTCGGTGTCGTCGTTCGTGCTGGGGGCCTCGACGCTCATCTTCTTCTGGAACATGTACATCACCGCGAAGAGGGCGCCGCTGGTCACCGTGGACGACCCGTGGGGGTACGGCTGCTCGCTGGAGTGGGCCACCTCCTGCCCGCCGCCGCGGCACAACTTCACGTCGCTGCCGCGCATCCGTTCGGAGCGTCCTGCGTTCGACCTGAACCACCCGCACGCCGCGGTCCCGGCGGGCACGGACCCCGAGAGGAACTAGGGATCTCGCCATGAAGACGCAGGCCTATCTGTTCATGGGCATCTCGACCTTCTTCGGTCTTGCTGCCGCCCTGTACGTGTACTGGTCCTACCAGGACACCGGCGCCATCGAGTGGACGGGCACCACCGCCCTGGTGGTCTCCATCGGCTTCGGCTGGATGATCGGCTTCTGGCTCTGGCAGGCGGCCCGCCGCAGCGAGCGCTTCCACGGGCTCCCCGCGGAGGAGCGGCTGGACGGCGAGATCGCCGAGAACGCCGGGGAGTACGGGTTCTTCAGCCCGCACAGCTGGTGGCCGATGTTCGTCGCGATGGCCGTCGCGTTCACCGCGGTGGGCGTGGCCATCGGCTGGTGGATGGTGATCACGGGCGCCTTCGCGATCATCCTCACCTCGATCGGCTGGATCTTCGAGTACTACCGCAAGGAGTTCCAGCACTAGGACGCGCCGCCCCGAGCATCGGGCACATACCGTGCCCAAATGCGCACTCCGGGTAGTATGCGACTGTCACCACCCCGGTGGCCGGAAGGCCTCGCACCGCGAGGCCGACCGGCCGCCGGGGTCGTGTTTTCGGTGACCCTGCCGTGACGCGGGGCCTCGTGTCCGGTGCGCGGCGTGTCCGGGACCGGCGGCGTGCGAGGCGCCGTCCCGCGCACCGGGGCCACGTCGCAACCGACGCTGGAGGTCCTTGGCGTGAAGGGACGAGTCTTCCGATCGGCGGTCCGCCGCCTCGTGGCCGCGGTCGCCGCGGTCGTCCTCGTGGCGACGGCCTGCACCACCGCGGGCGGGGACCCGGGAGGTCCCGGCGGGGAGGAGGCGCCCGGTCCCGGGATCACCGTCACCCCCGGGACGGGCGCTGCCCCCGTGGCGCCCAACACGCCGGTGCGCGTGGAGGCCTCCGGCGGGACCATCACGGACGTCCGCGTGGAGCAGGTCGCCGCGGACGCGATCGCGGAGGCCGGCGGGGCGGGGGAGGCCGGGGCGGAGGGGCAGGAGTTCCCGGGAACCCTGAGCGGGGACGGCACCCGGTGGAAGAGCGACCGGAACCTCACCCCCGGCGCGTCGGTGAGCGTCTACGCCACGGCGGAGGACGCCGGCGGCGAGGAGACCGAGGTCGTCGCGGAGTTCCACACCGAGGGCGTCGACGGGGACTCACGCCTCGGGCTCGTCTCCAACCACCCGCAGAGCGGCCAGACCGTGGGCGTCGGCATGCCCGTCGTCGTCGGCTTCGACGTGCCGGTGGAGAACAAGGTCCAGGTGGAGAACTCCATCGAGGTGACCTCCGAACACCCGGTCGAGGGCGCGTGGAACTGGGTCGACGACGAGACGGCGGTGTTCCGGCCCCGGGAGTACTGGGAACCCCGTCAGAAGGTCTCCGTCGACCTGAGGCTGGCCGGGGTGGAGGCGTCCGAGGGCGTCTACGGGACGGAGGACGACCGTATCGACTTCGAGGTCGGCCGGGAGCTCGTCGCCACGATGCACGTCCCCGACCACGAGCTCGAGGTGGAGATCGACGGCGAGCTCGTGCGCACGATCCCGGTGAGCAACGGCAAGGGCCATGAGCGCTTCAACACCACCACCTCCGGCACGCACGTCACCATGGAGAAGTACGCCGAGCTCGTGATGGACTCCGCGACGGTCGGCATCCCCGAGGGCTCGCCCGGCCACTACCGGCTCGACGTGGACTGGGCCGTGCGTACCTCCGACAGCGGCGAGTTCACCCACGCGGCGCCGTGGAACGGCGGTATCGGCCACGCGAACACCTCCAACGGCTGCACCAACATGTCGGTGCGGGACGCCCGGTGGTTCCACGACCAGGCGCTGATGGGCGACATCCTGGAGACCACCGGCACCGGACGCGAACTGGAGTGGGACAACGGGTGGGGCTTCTGGCAGCGCTCCTGGAAGGAGTGGTTGAAGCACAGCGAGACCGGTGAGCCCCAGGTGACCGACGGCTCGGGCACCCCGGGCAGCGTGCACGGCGAGGGCCTGTAGCGGGCAGGGGGCGCCGCCCGGTTCAGCCGCCCGCACGCCCCGGAGCCGTCAGCAGCGCCTCCAGGCGCTCGGCCGTGCGTTCCCAGGTCCACGTCCGGGCCACCCACTCCCGGCCGCGTGCGCCCATCTGGGCGGCGCGGTCGGGGTCCTTCAGGAGTCCGATGAGGGCCCGGGCCACGGGCCCGGGCCGGGAGCCGTCCACCACCCGGCCCGTCTCGCCCTCCAGGACGGCGTCGGGTGCGCCGCCGGAGTCGCCGGCCACCACCGGCAGCCCGGTGGCGGAGGCCTCCAGGTAGACCATCCCCAGCCCCTCCACGTCCAGGCCGCCCCGGCGGGTGCGGCACGGCATGGCGAACACGTCGCCCGCGTCGTGGTGGGCGGGGAGCTCCGCGGCGGGGACGGGGCCGGTGAAGACCACCGAGTCCATCCCCGCCGCCGCGGAGCGCAGCCGGGGGCCGTAGGGGCCGTCGCCGACGACGAGCAGGGCCGCGTCGGGCACGTCCGCCAGGACGCGGGGCCAGGCGCGGATCAGGGTGTCCTGGCCCTTGCGGGGCACCAGGCGCGACACGCACACCACGACGGGGCGCCCGCCCAGGCCGTGGCGCGCGCGGACCTCCCCGCCCCCCGCCCCGGGGCGGAACCGCTCGACGTCCACCCCCGGGGCCAGGCGGCGCATCCGGTCGGCGGCGGCCGGGGACAGGGCCCGGGAGAGCCTCCTGCGGGTGTAGTCGCCCAGGTAGGTCACGGTGTCGGTGGTGTCTCCGATCCGGCGCAGAGCCGTGCTCGCGCCGGGGACCACCGACCAGCCGGTCTCGTGCCCGTGGGTGAGGGCCACCTGGCGGCGGACCCGGCCGCGCAGGCCGCCCGCGAGCAGGCCCAGGGGCGCGGCGGCCCCGTAGAGCACCGAGTCGCAGTCCTCCAGCGCGGCGATGGCGCGCGCCCGCGCGGCCACCCGGGGCGAGGGGAGCAGTACGCCCGCCGCGTCGCGGACGACGGGGAAGGGCTGGCGCAGGTCGAAGTGCGGGTCCGCGGCGGCGTCGCCGGGGGAGGGGGAGGAGCAGTAGACGACCACGGAGCCCTCGGGCCGGCGCAGGGCCAGCTCGTGGACGAAGGACTCGATGCCGCCGGAGCGCGGCGGGAAGTCGTTGGTGATGATCAGGGTGCGCGACACGGGAGCGAGTCTAGGGCGTCCCGCGCGGTCGCCCGGGGAGAACCCGGCGTTCGCGCCGAACCGGGGCCGGCGGGCGCCGGGCCGCCTCCCTCGGGGGCGGTGGTGCGGGGGCCGTCCCGGGTGCGGCGGACCGACCTGGGGTGATCTACGCCGTACAGGTGACGGGATAGGGGGTGTCCCCGAGATGAGAGGGGACAGGGATCCGGCCCTGCACGGAAGACGCGGTGGCCGCGACCCCCTGGGAACCAGGACGTCGCGGCCACCGCTGGGCCCCGCCGACCTGCCGCGGGACCCGGGACGCCTGCCGTCGCTACGGGCGCACGGCGGTCACGAATTCGGAGCGGTAGTAGTCGTTCAGGGTCACCGTGCCGATGGGCTTGGTCGAGGTGGACGCGTGCACCATCACGTTGTCGCCCGCGTACATGCCCACGTGCTCCGGGCCGCTGCCGCCCGGGTAGAAGAACAGCAGGTCGCCGGGCTGCTTGTTCTCCCAGGAAACCCGCTGGCCCGCGTTCACCTGGGAGTAGGTGGTGCGCGGCAGGCTCACGCCCGCGGCGCCCCAGGCGGCCTGGGTCAGGCCGGAGCAGTCGTACCCGTCGGGGCCGGTGCCGCCCCAGACGTAGGGCATACCGATCTTGGAGTAGGCGAAGTCCAGGGCGGTCCTGGCGTTGCCCGAGGCGGGGCCGGTGTAGCTGCCACCGCCGCCGGTGCTGCCGCTGCCCCCTCCGCCGGACCCGCCGACGTTCTCGGTCGCCGCCTCCTGCTCCTCGGCGGTCAGCTGGGAGAGCAGTTCCTCCTGCTCCGCGATGGCCTCCTCGGCCTCCTCGGTGGCGTCCTCGGCCTCCTGGAGGGCTTGGGCCGCCTCCTCCTCGGTCTCGGCCGCGGAGGCCTCCAGGGTCTCCAGGTTCGCGAGCTCCTCGGCGTACCGCGCCAGCTGCCCGTCGTTCTGGCCGGCGAGGTAGGTCAGGTCCGCCTGGTGGGCCAGGGCGTTCTCGGGCCCGGTCGAGGTGACCAGCTCGTTGAAGGAGGTGAAGTCGGGGCTGGAGTAGGCGGCTCCGGCGAGCTTGCGCACGTCCAGGCCCAGCTCCTCCACGTTCTCCTCGGCGGCCTCGATCTCCGCCAGGACCTCCTCGAGCTTCTCCTCTGCGGCCTCGTGGGTCTCCTGGGCCTCGTTGTAGGTCGCGTTGAGCTCGATGAACTCCTCTTCGAGGCGCTCGATCTCCTCGCGGACCTCCTCGGAGGTCGGTTCGGCGTGCGCCACCGCGGCGGGCATGACGAGGGCCCCGAGGGTGAGGGCGGCGAGGACCGCTGTGCGGCGCCTGCGGCCGCCAGGGGATGCAGACACGTTGGGTTACACCTTTCTCCCCTTGTCCCGGGCCGTGCGGGGTTCAGCGGGAGCAAGGGACTGCGCCGGGTGGGGGTTCAAGGGCCGGGGAGCCGGCCCGAACGCTGTGGGGCCCGGTCGGGACACGGCTGTCACCACCTGGGGGCGGTGAAGAGGAGCAACCGCTGTCGGCGATGAACACTAGTGCATCGCGCGGGTTCACCTCAACCTTTTCGTGACGTTCCACCGTGGGGCGTCGGGTGTCCGGAAACCCCTTCCGTGTCCCTTACCCGGGCACGCTCCGCACATGGAGAGGCCGCCCCCGGCGAACCGGGGACGGCCTCTCCGTGCGCGTGGGGCGGGCCCTAGGGGCGGACGCCGAACTCGAACTGTCCGGCCCAGTACGCGGCCAGGTCCACGACCTCGATGTTGCGGCCGCTGCTCGGCGCGTGCACCATCTGGCCGTTGCCGGCGTAGAGGCCGTTGTGGTTCACACCGGAGAAGAACATGATGTCGCCGGGCTGGAGCGCGCTCATGTCGTTGATCCGGTGGCCGACCTCGGCCTGGGAGAAGGTGGTGCGGGGCAGGTCGACGCCGGCGTTGCGCCAGGACGCCTGGACCAGGCCGGAGCAGTCGTACCCGTTGGGGCCGGTGCCGCCCCAGACGTAGGGCAGGCCGACCTTGGAGTAGGCGAAGTCCAGCGCCGCCCCGGCACTGCCGGACGCGCCGCCGGTGTACGACTGGCCGCCGCTGGAGTCGGCGCCGTCGGCGGAGCGGTCGGCGTCGGGGAACTGGGCGAGGATCTCCTGCTGCTCCTCGATCTTCGCCTCGACGTCGGTCTTGGCCTCGTCGGCCTCCTCCAGGGCGGCCTCGGACTCCTCCAGGGCCTCCTCCGCCTCGTCCTTGAGGCTGAACAGCCGTTCGGAGGACTCGCCGAACTCGTCCAGCTCGGCCTTCTGGGCCTCGGAGAGGTAGTTCAGGTCGGCGTTCTGCTCCAGCAGGGCCTCGGGGCCGTCGGAGGTCAGGATGGTGCTCGTGGAGTCCAGCTCACCGGACTGGTAGGTGGCGCTGGCCAGCTGCTGGACCTTGCCGCGCAGCTCCTCGTAGCGCTCCTCCTCGTCCCCGACCTGCTCCTCGAGCTCCTCGTACAGGGCCTCGGCGACCTCGTGGTCCTCCTTGGCCTGGTTGTAGGTCTCGACGGCGGCCGCGGCCTCTTCGTTGAGCTCCTCGATCCGGTCCTCGACCTCGTCCTGGGTCGGCTCCGCGTAGGCGGTGCCCGGGGCGATGAGGGTACTCGCGACGACAGCGCTGATACCGGTCGTGGCTGCGATGCGGCGGGCTGTACGCCGACCACCGGGGTTCTTCATGGCGGTCCGCTCCTTGAGGTTGGGAAGTCCGCATAGGGGTGCTGGAGGACAGTGTCCGCGCGGAGGCGGGGCGGGTGAGTGTGCGGGTCCCGACCGGAGGGCGCAGATCCTGCCTTCGCTCCGATGGAGCACTCACGTTCGGGAAGAACCTAGCGGACCGCTCTGCTCGTCTCAACCACATCTGTGGGCACAACCCCCGAATCATGGGGGAACCCACCGTTCCCGCGGGGACGTTACGCCTGGAAGGAGCGGTCGGGGGCGGTGTGGCCCGGAACGTGCGGGCTTCTGTCCGCTGTGCGCCTCGCCACGCCCCGGCGGCGGCAGGAGGGGAGGTGCCGCTCCCCCCCCGGCCGGACCCTCGGAGGACCCGGCCGGGGGAGGAGGGCGGCTCAGCCGTGCGCCTCCAGGCGGCGCAGGAAGATCGCCGAGGGCACCGCGCGCGCACCCGCGCGCCGGACCGCGGACACGATCTCCTTGTCGGAGGTCACCACGGCGATCGGGCGTCCGGGCGGCTCCGCGCGCACCAGCCGCACGATCAGCTCGTCGGCGGTCTCCCCGGGGGCGCTGAAGAGCAGGCGCACCCGCCGGGTGGGGGCCGCCACGGGGGGAGCGTCGATGTCGGCGCCGTCGAACACGCACGTGATCTCGGCCTTGGTCCGGCTGGCCAACCCCTCCAGCGAGGCCATCAGCCGTGTGCGCTGGTCGGCCAGGGGGAGGGTCCCGTACCCGGTCTTGGTCACGTTGTAGCCGTCCACCAGGAGGTGGACCCGGGGCACCGTCAACAGGTGCTCCAGCAGGCCCGGGTCGTCGTCGGGCAGGCCGCCCAGCGACACCCGCCGCTGCTGCTCGGCCTCGGCGACCAGGTCCGCGGGGCTGTCCAGGGCCGCGGGCAGCGCCAGCTCCCTGCGCAGCCCGTGCGCGGATTCGACCAGCACGTCCAGCAGCACCCGGAGCCGGGCCTCGTCCGCGTTGCGTCCGGCGCGCACCGCGCGGCGGGCGTTCTCCACCTGCGCCTCGGCCGAGGCCAGCCGCGACCGCAGCCGCCGGTTCTCCGACTCCAGGGCGTTCATCTGCGTGGCCGACTCCGACTCGCGGTCGGAGGTCTCGGCCAGGACCCGTGCGGCCTCCGCCGCGGCGCCCTTGGCACGCTGCCGCTCCGTGTGCACCTTGCGGCGCAGCTCGGCGATCTCCGTGCGCTGCTCCCTGAGCTGGGAGCGCAGCCGCTCCGTCTCCGACTGGTGCTCGCTCCTGGCCTCGTCCAGCTGGCGGCGCACGGAGTCCAGCGCCTCGGCCGCCTCGTCCACCTCCCTGGCGCCGGCCAGGCGCTCCAGCTCCAGGTGGACGTCCTCGATGATCTCCGGCCAGCCCTTGGGCCGCAGCAGGTACGCGCAGGCCGCCACCGCCACGGGGTCCGCGGCAGGGGGCACCACGCCCGAGTGCAGGCCCTCGGCCAGCTCCGGCCACACCTGCCGCACCCGGGCCGCGACCATGTCGCGGAAGCCGCCGTCGGTCTCCAGCTGGGCGGCGATCTGCGGGCCGGCGAGCCTGGCACGGCGGCGCGGCTCGAACTTGGCGACCCTGCGCAGCAGCGGGGGGAGTTCGCTCGCGCGCATGCCGCCCAGCACGTCGGAACCGTACTCGACGACCCGGGCGCGCACCGGCTCGGGCAGGGGGCGGCGCAGCCGCTCCCCGTCGCTGTCGGCGCCGGGCGTCACGTCGACACTCTCGTCGCGCGGGCCGGTGCCGTCGGAGTCGCCGCCCGCCTCGGGGCGGGCGCTCATGCCTGACCCGTCGGGCTCTCCGCCGAGGAACCGGTGGCCGACCGGTCGGCGTCGGGGCGGGCGATGACCTCGACGCTGTCGGTGGCGCCGCACCAGCGGCACTTCACGCGCTCGACCGTCTCCGAGAGCACGGTCCGCTCCTCGACGCGGCCCTCACCGGCCAGGTCCAGGTGGAGGTAGTCCTGCGAACGGGTCGTCCTGGTCACGTCGAACCGCGTGAGGTTCCCGCATCCGGTGCACCGCCACCGCTCCTTGTCACCCGGCATAGCGATCCCCACGGTTCCTCCTCGTGTCGTGCTCGTCACGGGGCCGCGGACCTTCCGGCCCCGTCCCCCACATCTTTCCATGTCGGGCAGGTCAGACCGTATCCCGACCGTTTTCGGTCGTCACCGCCGACTAGCCTGACCGCGTGGTTCGACAGTCCGCGGCGCCCGCCGGCGTCCAAACGAGCATCAGCGACCTCGGCACGCCCCTGGCCGCGGCGACGTTCGTCGTGCTGGACCTGGAGACCACCGGGACCAGCGCGTCCGCCGCCCGTGTCACGGAGGTCGGCGCGGTCAGGGTGCGCGGGGGAGAGGTCCTCGGCGAGTTCTCCACCCTGGTCGACCCCGGCGTGCCCGTCCCGGCCGCCATCACCCTGCTGACCGGGATCACCCAGTCCATGGTGGCGACCGCGCCCCCCATGGAGGAGGTCCTGCCCCGCGTCCTCGCGTTCCTCGACGAGGAGCCGGACACCGTCCTGGTCGCCCACAACGCCGCCTTCGACACCGGTTTCCTGAAGGCCGCGTGCGAGCGCCACGGGTCGGCCTGGCCCGGATACCCGGTGGTGGACACCCTGCGCCTGGCCCGGGCGATCCTCCCGCGGAGCGAGACCCGCAACCACAGGCTCGCCACCCTCGCCGCGTTCTTCGGGGTTCCGGTCACCCCCAACCACCGAGCCCTGGACGACGCGCGTGCCACGGTCGGGGTCCTGCACGGGCTGATCGAGCGCCTCGGGCCGATGGGCGTGACCAGCGTGGAGGAGCTGCGCGCCGTCAGCAAGCCCGCCAGCCGGGCGCAGAAGGCCAGGCGGCACCTGGCGGAGGGCCTGCCGGAGGGCCCGGGGGTGTACGTGTTCACCGACGCGCGCGGGGCCGGCCTCTACGTGGGCAAGAGCAACAACCTGCGGCGGCGGGTCCGCTCCTACTTCACCGCGGCGGAGAGCCGCAGGCACATCCGCGAGATGGCCGCGCTGGTCGAGGGCGTCACCCCCATCGAGTGCGCCACCGAACTGGAGGCGTCCGTCCGCGAGCTGCGGATCATCGCCGAGCGCAAGCCCCCCTACAACCGGCGCTCCCGCAACCCCGAGCGCGCCTCGTGGGTCAAGCTCACCACCGACGCCTACCCGCGCCTGTCCGTGGTGCGGGCGGTCAAGGACGACGGGGCCCCCTACATCGGTCCCTACGCCTCGGCCAGGGACGCCGAGCAGGCCAAGGAGGCCCTGCTCCACACGTTCCCGCTGCGGCAGTGCACGCACGCCTTCTCCGAGAGCAGGAGGATCGACCCGTGCGTCCTGGCCCAGCTGGGACGCTGCGGCGCCCCCTGCGACGGCACCGAGGCGCTCGAGGCCTACACCGTCCACGCCGACGCCGCGCGCGAGGCCATGACCGGGGACCCCGCCGCCGTCGTCTCGGCGCACACCTCGCGCATCGCCGAACTCGCCGGAGCCCTGCGCTACGAGGAGGCCGCCGCCCTCCGCGACCGCCTCGCCGCCTTCCTGCGCGGCGCCCGGCGGGCCCAGCGGCTGTCGGCCCTGGCCTCGGTGGCCCAGGTGGTCGCCTCCCGGCGCTCCGCCACGGGCTGGGAGACCTGCGTGGTCCGCCACGGGCGCCTCGCGGCCAGCGCGGTCCTGCGGCCGGGCACCGATCCGACCGCGTTCCTGGCCTCGCTCCTGGCGACCGCCGAGTACGTCCCTCCGGGGTACGGGCCGAGCCCCAGGGCACTGCCCGCGGAGACCGAGCTCGTCCTGGACTGGCTCACCGACCCCGCGACGAGGCTCGTCGACATCGACGGGGTCTGGACATGCCCGTTGCGGAGCGCGGAGGCGCACACGGAGATGACACACTGGGCGCATGGCCGCGCTTCCGCTCAATGACGACTACCCCGTCCGCCGCGCCCCCGTCGTCGCGTACACGCTGATCGCGGTCAACGTCCTCGTCTACCTGCTGTCCCCCCAGGCCGCCACGGCCGTCTGGTACCCGGTCGACATGGTGGGCCGCTTCTGCGCCATCCAGGACTACTTCATGCGCTGGGGCGCGGTGCCCGCCGAGATCCTCGGACAGGTGGACCGGGTCCCGCACGCGGTGCCCGAGTGCGGGTCGGTGGACGGCAAGTCCGTGTGGTTCTCGGTGCTCAGCTCGATGTTCGTGCACGCCGGCGCCATGCACCTGCTGGGCAACATGGTCTACCTGTTCGTCTTCGGCCCCGTCGTGGAGGACCGCATCGGCCGCGTCCGCTTCCTGCTGCTGTACGCGGTCACCGGGGTGGCGGCGGCCTACGGCTTCTCCCTGGTGGAACCCGGGGGGGAGATGCCCATGGTGGGAGCCTCGGGCGCCATCTCCGGCGTGCTCGGCGCCTACCTCGTCGTGCAGTTCCGCAGCCGGGTCACCACACTGGTGTTCGTGGTGATCCCGATGCGCCTGCCGGGGTGGGCCCTGGTCGGAAGCTACTTCGTGCTTCAGTATCTTCTCTACGTCACCACATCGAACTCCCCCGGCGCCGGGAGCGGAGTCGCCTACGCGGCGCACGTGTACGGGTTCATCGCCGGGGTGATCGCGGGACTGGTGGTCTACCGGCTGCGATGGCGCTCCGGGACGCGGCTCTCCGACGTCTACTAGGGGCGCCCCGCGCGGCCGGGGCCGCCTTCCCGCGGCCAACCGCCCTGGAGGCACAGTGATCACCGCGATCGTCATGATCAAGGCCGACGTCAACCGCATCCCCGAGGTCGCCGAGGCGATCGCGGAGATCGACGGGGTGAGCGAGGTCTACTCGGTCACCGGGGGCGTCGACCTCATCGCCATGGTGCGCGTGCGCCGGCACGAGGACCTGGCGGAGGTGATCCCGGGGCGGGTCAACAAGGTTCCCGGGGTGCTGTCCTCCGACACCCACATCTCCTTCCGCGCCTACTCCAAGCACGACCTGGAGTCCGCCTTCGCGATCGGCTGGTAGGGGCCGGTGGCATCTTCCTGGGACCCCTCGGCGCCCGGTGTGCTCCGGCTCCCCTCGGGGGCGCTGGTCCGCGGCCGGGGCCTGCGCCGCCCGCTCCCGGAGGGCCCCGCGCCCTCCTTCGCCGTGTACCTGCTCGGGCAGGAGCCGCCCCCCGTGCCCTGGGAGGCGCGCTGGGTGAGGTGGAGGGACTTCGGTCTGCCGTCCGACCCGGCCGGCCTGCGCGGCGCCCTGCGGGAGGCGCTGGAGCGGGCCGGGGCCGACAGGGTCGAGGTCGCCTGCTCGGGCGGACGGGGGCGGACCGGCACCGCGCTGGCCTGCCTCGCCGTCATGGACGGGGTGCCCGCCGGGGAGGCGGTCGCCTACGTTCGGGAGCACTACTCGCCGCGCGCGGTGGAGACCCCGTGGCAGCGGCGCTTCGCGCGCCGCTTCGGGTGAGCGGCGGGCCCGCGGCCGGACGCGGGGGCGGGCGCCGGGGATCCCGGCCACCCGCCCCCGCGGCAGGGCGGGGCACGGGGCCCGGCCGCCGCGTCCTCAGGCCGCCTTGGCGTGGCTCTGGCTGATCTCCACCCAGTTCTCCAGGGTGCGCTCGGCCGCTCCGGAGTCGACGGCGGCGGCCGCCCGCGCGTACCCGGCGCCCACGGCGTCCAGCAGCGGCCCCTCCACGCCGTCCACGGCGGCCAGCGCGGCGCCCGCGTTGAGCAGGACCGCGTCGCGCACCGGCCCGGGGCGCCCGGCGACGAGGTCGCGCACCGCCTGGGCGTTGAACTCCACGTCCCCGCCGCGCAGGTCCTCGGCCCCGGACCGGGCGATGCCCAGGTCGGCCGGGTCCAGGGTCTCCCTGCGGGCCGAGCCGTCGCGCACCACCCACACCGTGGACGTGGTCGTCGTGGTCAGCTCGTCCAGGCCGTCGTCGCCCCGGAACACCAGCGCGGAGGAGCCGCGGCGCGCGAACACGCCGGCGATGACCTCGCACATGCGCTCGTCGAAGACGCCGATCGCCGAGGCCGTCGGCTGCGCGGGGTTGGTCAGCGGCCCCAGGAAGTTGAACACCGTCGGCACGGCCAGCTCGCGGCGCGGCTTGGCGGCGAAGCGCAGGGACGGGTGGAACAGGGGCGCGAAGCAGAAGGTGATGCCCGCCTCCTCGGCCACCCGCGCGGTCAGCGCCGGGGGCAGGTCCAGGACCACCCCGAGCCGCTCCAGCACGTCGGCCGTGCCGCAGGAGGAGGACGCGGCCCGGTTGCCGTGCTTGACCACGCGCGCGCCCGCCGCGGAGGCCACGATCGCCGCCATCGTGGAGACGTTCACGGTGTGCGCCCGGTCGCCGCCGGTGCCGACGATGTCCAGGGTCGGCCCGGGCACGCTCACGCGCACGGCGTTGTCGAGCATGCCCTGGGCCAGGCCGGTCACCTCGGACACGCTCTCGCCTTTGGCGCGCAGCGCGATGGCGAACCCGGCGATCTGGGCGTCGGTCGCCGACCCCGACATGATCTCGTTCATCGCCCAGACGGTGTCGGCGCTGCTGAGGGTGACACCGCCGAGCAGGGCGGTGATGAGGTTCGACCAGGTCCGCTCGGTGACGGCGGACGGTTCGGAGGAGGGGGCGGGCGAGGCAGGGGCGTTCATTCTGGTGACTCCACGGTGAGGAACGGGCGTAGGGACCCGGGGAGGCGGCGCACGGCGGAGGGGTTCCGCGTGCGCGGCGCCGGGGCGGCGGCCCGCCTCCGCGCGGCGGCCCTCACGGGCGCCGGCGGACGAGCGGGCGGGCCGCCCTCAGGCCCCCGGGGACGGGGACGGGGCGCGGCCGCGCCATCGCCCGATGTCGGCGCCGTGGTTGAGGGACCCGCCCACCACGAGGCGGCGGCGCATGTCCCGCTCGCCGCTGTCGTCCACCACGCGTCCGCCTCCCACCCGGATCACCCGCTGAGGGCCGCGACCCGCCGGCGCATCACCTCGGCCAGCGACTCGGCGAGCGCGACGGGGTCGATCGGGTGGCTGACGACCTGCTCGGCCTGCGACCAGGTCGCGAGCCAGCCGTCGTCGCGGCGGCCCACCAGGAGCAGGACCGGCGGGCAGCGGTAGATCTCGTCCTTGATCTGGCGGCACAGGCCCATCCCGCCGACGGGGGAGGCCTCGCCGTCGAGGACGGCCACGTCGATCGCCGCGGCCGGGTCGGTGTCCTCCAGTTTGCGCAGGACGACGGGCGCGGTCGCGCACTCGACGAACTCCACCCGGGGGACGTCCGCCGCGGGGCGGCGGCCGATCGCCAGCCGGACCTGCTCACGGGTATCGGCGTTGTCGCTGTAGACCAGCACGCGCATCCTGGCACCCGTGTCCGTACCGCTGACCACCATCGCGCAACCGTCCCATCGCGTCTGTCCGCGGCCGCCGCCGTGGGGGGTGCGGCCGAGGCGTTCGTTGGCTGTATGCCTATGACTGTATTGCCTCGTGGCCCCGCTGCCCAGGAGAACCGGCGGGTCCTTCGGGCAGCTGAGACCTTCGACACCACAGGATGCCAGTACCTCGGAGGGGTTCGCCCACCCGCCCCGGGCGCGGCGTTGTCCAACAGTGATCGTTTCGATACCTGGGCGTTGGCCGTGGTGGGTTGGAGTGGTGGGAGGAGGGGTACGAATCGCCTCAGCCGCCCAGGATCGCGCTTTTCGGCCCCCGAGGGCGCGGCGGATGCGGACCCGCGGTGCCCGAGCCGCTACAGTAACGCCCGAGTCACGGCGTGAGGGCCGTGGCGGCGGTCCGAGGCAGGCCATATCGGGACTGAACCGCCTCCTTACGGGGGGTCGAGTACGGACCTCCGCGAGATGCCGTAATAATGCTCCCGTGGCGACAGCAACCGCGAACCCAAAAACAGCACCGACACCAGCACATGGTGCGGCAAAGCGTCCTGACCTGGTGAGCGTTGGCACCATCGTGTGGTTGGCCAATGAGCTCATGTTCTTCGCTGCGCTGTTCGCGATGTACTTCACCATCCGATCGGTGACCAATGGAAACCCCGACCTCGGGGCATGGCCGGCGACCCACCTGAACGTTCCGTGGGCGACGACCATCACCGTGGTCCTCGTGGCTTCGAGCTTCACCGCGCAGGTCGGCGTCTGGGCCGCAGAGCGCGGCGACGTCAAGAAGCTGCGCATGTGGTTCTTCGTGACGTTCTTCATGGGACTGTTCTTCATCCTGGGACAGGCCTACGAGTACTACGAGCTCATCGTCCACGAGGGCCTGACTCTTCAGTCGAACGCCTACGGGTCGATGTTCTACCTGACCACGGGCTTCCACGGACTCCATGTCATCGGTGGGCTGATCGCGTTCCTCATCATGCTGGGACGCACGTACGCCGCGAAGCGCTTCACCCACCAGCAGGCAACCAGCGCGATCGTCGTGTCCTACTACTGGCACTTCGTCGACGTCGTCTGGGTCGCTTTGTTCTTCACCATCTACTTCATCCAGTAACCCGAAACGGGGAAACCGTGAAATGGATTACCGCGCGGCGACGGCATCCCCTTGCGGGGTATGTCGTCGTCATCCTCGCGCTAGCCCTGTTCGGGGTGGGGTATGCCGCCCTGGCACCCACCGCGGACCAGGCCCAGGCGCAGACTCTCGCCGCTGACGTCCCGTCACCGGATGACGTGGACATCGCCGAGGGCAAGACCGTCTTCGACCAGACGTGCGCGAGCTGCCACAACTACGACGGGAGCGGCAGCTACGACGCCGAGGGGAACGTGACCAACGGTCCCGACCTCCGCGACGTCGGCCCCGCGGCCATCGACTTCCAGGTCAGCACCGGGCGCATGCCGTCCATGGACCCGAGCAGCCAGATGCCGCGCAAGCCCATGGCCATGTCCGAACAGGACCTGGCCAACCTGATCGCGTACTACAACGCGGAGATCAGGAACGGCGAGAGCGGCGCCGAGGTGCCCTACGAGGTCCCGGACTCCGAGCCCAACCGCGCGGACTTCGAGGACGAGACGGCGTACGAGGCGGCCGTCGAGGAGTGGGAGTCCGAGTACGACTCCTACATCGAGGGCGCCGAGGACACCGACATGGGCATGAAGCTCTACCTGACCAACTGTGCGCACTGCCACAGCTGGTCCGGTGGCGGCGGCGCCCTCACGGACGGCCGCTGGGCCCCCGAGATCCACGACGCCTCCCCGCGCGAGATCTACGAGGCCATGGTCAGCGGCCCCGGCGCCATGCCGATGTTCAGCGACGGCGCCATCACCCCCGAGGAGAAGCACGAGCTCATCTCCTACGTGAAGACCCTCCAGGCGGAGCCGAACGCCGGCGGCGTCTTCGACCTCCAACGGATCGGCCAGGTCGCCGAGGGCTTCATCGGGTGGGTCGTCGGCCTGGCCCTGATCGTCGCCTGCGCGATCTGGATCACCGCGAAGCAGCGTGCACATGACTGAGAACGACAACAACGACAACAACGAGGCCGGGGCCCACACGCCTGAGCGCGTGGTGGGGACCCCGACGGCCGCCGCGGAGGAACGCGTGGTGACCGAGTCCTCCGCCGGGGCGCCCGAGGAGCACGCCGGCCCCTACCGGGCGTCGGAGACCCACGCGCGCCCGGAGGAGGTCCAGCGCCGCGGCGAGAAGGCCGCGTCCGCCTGGTTCATCATCGCCTTCCTCGGCGGTATCGGCTTCCTCGTCTCCTACTTCCTGTTCCCGCCCAACGCGGCGGGCGAGCCCGCGATCGCCGACCCGCAGATCGGCCAGTACTCGAACATGCTGCTCGGTGGCACGCTCACCGTCGCCATGTTCGGTATCGGCGCGGGCATGACGGTCTGGGCGCGCCAGGTGATGCCCCACTACGAGGTGCACTCGCCCTACGACGACCTGGCGTCCGACGAGAAGGAGAAGGGCTCCTTCAGCGACTTCTTCATGAAGAGCGCCGACGAGAGCGGCTTCACCAAGCGCCCGCTCATGCGGCGCACGCTCATCCTCGCGATGGTCCCCCTGGGCCTGGCCCCGATCGTGCTGCTGCGCGACACCGGCCCGCTGCCCGGGGACAAGCTGAAGCACACCCCGTGGGAACCCGGGATGCGCATGTTCGTCGAGGGGACCCACCGCGAGATCCGCGCGGAGGACCTGGAGAACGACCCGTACGGGATGATCTCCGCCCTTCCCGCGATCGACGACGGGCACCACCCGCACGGCATGAGCCTCACCGACCAGGCGAAATCCGTGATCCTGTTGATCAAGATCCCGGAGAACGACTGGAAGGAGGGCATGACCGAGCCGATCGAGGGGACCGATGAGACGCGTCTGAACTGGACGCACAACGGGATCATCGCCTACTCCAAGATCTGCACCCACGTGGGCTGCCCCGCAGCCCTGTACGAGCGCACGACGCACCGCATCCTGTGCCCGTGCCACCAGTCAACGTTCGACGCTGCGGACGCCGCCAAGGTCGTCTTCGGACCGGCGCACCGCGCTCTGCCGCAGCTTCCCATCAGCGTCGACGATGAGGGCTACCTCATCGCGACCGGCGACTTCACGGAGCCGACCGGTCCGACGTTCTGGGATTATGCGAAGGACTAGTCGATGAGTAAGACCACGCAAGCACCCAAGGCGCTGCGCGGCGTCGGAAACTTCATCGACGACCGCTTCCACCTGGCCAAGACCGGTGAGAAGAACCTCCGCAAGGTCTTCCCTAACCACTGGTCCTTCATGCTGGGCGAGATCGCGCTGTACTCGTTCATCATCCTGCTCGTCACCGGCGTCTTCCTCACGCTCTGGTTCAAGCCGAGCATGCTGGAGGTCGTCTACGACGGCTCCTACGAGCGCCTCCAGGGCGTTCCCATGTCGGAGGCGTACGCCTCCACGCTGTTCATCGACTTCGATGTGCGTGGCGGCTTCCTCGTCCGGCAGATCCACCACTGGGCCGCCCTGATCTTCCTGGCGGCGATCGTGGTGCACATGCTCCGCGTGTTCTTCACCGGTGCGTTCCGCAAGCCGCGCGAGATCAACTGGCTGATCGGCATCGCGATCTTCGCGCTGTCGATCATCGAGGGCCTCTTCGGCTACTCCCTGCCGGACGACCTGCCCTCGGGCATGGGCGTGCGGATCCTCCAGGGCGTGATCCTGGCGCTGCCGCTGGTGGGCACGTACGTGTCGATGTTCCTCTTCGGCGGGGAGTTCCCCGGCGAGGACATCATCACCCGGCTGTACATGCTGCACGTGCTGGCGATCCCGGCGGTGCTCCTGGCCCTGATCGTGGCGCACTTCATGATCCTGTGGCACCAGAAGCACACGCAGTACCCGGGAATCGGGCGCACGGAGAAGACAGTGGTGGGAACGCCCATGTTCCCCGCGTTCGCGGTCAAGGCCGGCGGGTTCTTCTTCTTCACGTTCGCCGTGATCGCGGGTCTGAGCGCGTTCGTGCAGATCAACCCGATCCACCTGTTCGGGCCCTTCACGCCGACGTCCATCACCTCCGGGCTCCAGCCCGACTGGTACATGGGCTTCCTGGAGGGGTCGCTGCGCATCTTCCCGAACACCTTCGACTTCAGCGTCTTCGGTTACGCGGTGCCGATCGCGGTGCTCGTCCCGGGGCTCGGGGTCATGGGCATGCTCTTCGTCCTGCCGGGCGCCTGGCCGTTCGTCGAGCAGTGGATCACCGGGGACAAGCGCGTCCACAACGTGGCCGACCGTCCGCGCAACGCGCCGGTCCGCACCGGGCTGGGCGTCGCGGGCATGACCGCCTACGGCGTGCTCTGGCTCGCCGGGTCCAACGACATCCTGTCGGAGACCTTCTCGATCGACCTGTACCTGACCACGTACATCTTCCGTGTGCTGGTCTTCGTGGGGCCGGTCGTGGCGTTCATCGTCACCAAGCGGATCTGCCTGGGCCTCCAGCGCAGGGACCGCGACACCCTGGAGCACGGCTACGAGAGCGGCACCATCCGGCAGCTCCCCAGCGGTGAGTTCATCGAGGTCCACAAGCGCAACTCCGAGGAGACCACCGAGGTGCTGGAGAGCAAGCCGCTCATCGGCTCCACGGCCCTCGCGGACGACGCGGACGTCGACGACAAGGGGGTGGAGAACCCCGAGTCCCGCAAGGGCATGGGCAAGCTCCGCCGCGCCCTGGCCCACTGGTACACCAAGGACAACGTGTCCATCGACGGTGTCGAGGCGCACAGCGGCCACCACCTCCACCACTCCGCACCGGAGGGTGAGAAGGAGTCCGCGCACTAGGACGCCTCCTGTTCGACGGACCCGGCCGCAC
>NZ_JBSHDN010000107.1:0-21606 GCF_053616335.1 Nocardiopsis sp. NPDC055824 | reverse complement strand
CGGGGGCACGCCCCCGGGCGCACGGCCGCGGGCACGGTTCCGGGCAGCGCCCCCGGCCCGACAGGGCGCCGGTCCCCGACCCCGGGAACGAGGCGCCACCCGTCGCACGGCGGTCGGACGGGTCCGCGCCATGACCCCTGCCACCTGGCATTTTCGTAATCAGGGACCCGAGCGCACGACGGTCGGAGAACGTACTACGCTCTGTCGTATGTCTGATTTCCCGGCCGCCGCGGCGCTGGCCCCGAACACGCTCCCCCCGCTCGCGGCGGAGGACATCATTCTTCTCGGCGCCCCCCTGTGGGCCTGGCAGGTCGCCGTGGCCGTCGCCGGGGTGCTCGCCCTGGTCCTCCTGGCCCGGACCATCTGGAACCCGACCCCGAGGTCCCTGCGCGCCTGGACCCTCGGCAACATCGCGGTCAACGCCGGGATCGCCGTGACGGGCGCCACCGTCCGCGTCACCGAGTCCGGGCTCGGCTGCTCGGAGTGGCCCAGGTGCACCCCCGAGAGCTTCGTGCCCGTCGACACGGGACACGCCGCCTTCAACGCCGCCGTCGAGTTCGGCAACCGGACGCTCACCTTCGTCGTGCTGGCCGTGGCCGTCATCACGTTCATCGCCGTCATGCGGATGACGCCGCGCCGCCGCGACCTGGTCCGGATGGCCGCCATCATCCCGTTCGGCGTCCTCGGCCAGGGCGTCGTCGGCGGCATCACCGTGTGGACCGACCTGCACCCCGCCTCGGTCGCCACGCACTTCCTGCTGTCCATGGTGATGACCTTCATCACGGTCGCCCTGTACGTGCGCTGCCAGGAGCCCGAGGGCAAGCCTCAGGTCTCCGTCGGCCCCATGCTGCACGCCATCAGCGTCGGCCTGGTCGTGATCGGCTTCCTCCTGCTGGTCGCCGGCACGGTCGTGACCGGCAGCGGTCCCCACGGCGGCGACGCGGCGGCCCCGCGCTTCGGGTTCGACATCCCGGTCGTCACGCGCATCCACTCCGCGCTGGCCTGGCTCACCCTGGTCGGGGCCCTGGCCGCCACCGTCATCGCCTTCCGTGGCGGCGCCCGCCGCCCCGTCCGGATCAGCAGCGCCGCCCTCGTGGCGGTCGTGCTCCTCCAGGGGGTCCTGGGCTACACCCAGTACGCCCTCGGACTCCCCGAGGCGCTCGTCGTCCTGCACGTGCTCGGCTCCGCCCTGACCTGGGTCGCCGTGTCCCGGCTGTACTTCTCCACCAGCCGCCTGGTGCCCGTCGGCGAGGTCGTCGACGACGGCCTCAGCCGAGGCCCGGAGGGGCCTGCTGGCCGTGACGGGGGACGTACTCCTGCTGGCTCCTCGCCTGCGCTATGACGTGGGCGAAGTCGGCCCGGCGCAGGAACCCCGAGTCGGTCGGCTTCTCCGCCCAGCCCGGGGTGACCGGCTGGGGCACCCGCCCCAGGAAGGTGTCCCGGGCCACGTGCATCAGCGCCAGGAAGGAGTCCCTGCGGACCTTCCAGTCCTGGCGGGCCGACCCGGCGTCCAGCCTCTGGTGCAGCAGTGCCAGCTCGGTCGCGGCCAGCTGGTACTCCTTCATCGCCGTCCGCCCCCGCCGGCCGGCGTTGCGCCCCGCCCACTCACGGGCCCGGCGGCGCCCCTGCATGGAGCTGAGCATGGTGATGTCCGACGGCGTGACCAGGCCGGTGGAGATGTAGGGCGGCAGGTACCGGTCGATGGCGCCGATCTGCCCCCGCCGGTCGCGCGCCGCCAGCGCCAGGACGCCCATCAGCACCGCGAACAGCACGACGTAGGCGACGGCCAGGCCGTACCAGCCGAAGCGGGTGGACGCGTTCCACATGCCGTGCAGCAGGACGGCCAGCGCCCAGCCCCCGACGGGCGCCAGCAGGCGCAGGCGCCCGGTGCGCGTGGCCGCGTAGGCGACGCCGATGCCGATCATCGCGGTGTAGACCGGGTGGCCGAAGGGGGCGATGATCCCGCGGATGGCGAAGGTCGCGACGAGGGTCCCGTCGAAGAAGGCGCTCAGGAAGTACAGGATGTTCTCGGTGAAGGCGAAACCGGTGGCGACCATCCCCGCGTAGATCACACCGTCGGTGAACGTGTCGATCTCGTGTCGTCTGCGCCACAGCAGGATCAGCAGCACCACGCCCTTGGCGCTCTCCTCCACCAGGGGCGCCACCACGGACGTCCCCAGGAAGCCGCCCAGCTCCTGCCCGAACAGCGGCACGGTGACGTGGGCCAGCCCCCAGCCGTTGAGCAGCAGGGACGCCACCACCGCCACGCCCGCGCCCCAGGCGAAGGCGAAGAACAGCACCCACCCGGGCTCGGGCTCGATCCGGTCGAGCATGAGGATGAGCGGCACGAGGATGCCGACCGGGATGACGGCGGCGACCAGGCTGACGACGAATCCGAGGGCGCCGTCGATGCCCGCCGCGGCCCCGCCCGCCATCGCGAGCAGCCACAGGTAGACGAGCATGCCGGCCATGCACACCACGCTGACGGTGATGCCCAGGACGAGGGTCATCGAGTAACGGGAGCGTCGGCCCTGGAGGATGGCCTTGCTGTCGAGTCGGGGCATGGGCACCGATCGTAGCGGGAACCGCGTCGACCACGTGTTTCACCCCCGGCGAGAGGGACGCGGACCCGGGCTGCCGACGGGGGACGACACGCTCCGGCCGCCGCACGCGGGGACGGCACTCCCCGTATGGGGCAGGATCGGAGTCCGCGATGCGCGAGCGCACGAGAACGGAAGGGCCCCGCCATGGAACCGACCACCATGCCGTCCACCACCGCACCACCGCTCCTGTGGTTGATACGGGTGACGGCGCTCCTCCAGCTGGCCGCCGTCCTCTGGGAGGGCGCGACCGCCGGGCAGCTGGTGACGTTCAACACCGCCGCCCTGCCCCTGCACTACTACGGCGCGTTCGGGGTGCACGTGGCGGCGGGCCTGCTCGTGGTCGCGGCGGGCCTGTACTGGTACCGCTCCGGGGGCGGCCCCGGCCGTCCCCGCGCGATCCTGCTGGCCGGCCTGGCGGCGTTCCTGCTCGGCTTCCCGCAGGCCGCGCTGGGGACCTACGGGCCGCTCCAGGCCCACGTCCCGCTCGCCCTGGTCCTGACCGGGGCCGCGGTGTGGGCGGCCGTGCTGGCCTGGCGCAGGCCCTGACCCGCGCGGGACGGATTCCGCGCACCCGGGACGGCCCGGCCCGGGGACGGGCCCGCCGGGTCCGGGCCCCGGTCAGGCCGCCGGCCGGTGCGGACCGCCGACCCGTTCGGCCCACGCCAGGACACGCAGGTGCCGGTGCGCGGCCCCCAGGTAGGTCGTCGCGGCCAGCCACGCGCGGGCCAGGCGGTCCGGCGGGGGGACCACCGACTCGCCCGTGGCGGTGCGCCGGCGCTCACGGGCCGCCCCGACCACCTCGCCGAGGACGTCGGCGGCGGTGGGCAGGTGGTGGCCCCGCAGCCGGGCGGGCAGCGCGGAGCCGTCCGGGGCGGCCTCCCGCCCCGCCTCGGCGATCCGGGCGAGGACCCTGGTCAGGGCGCCCAGGCCGGGGTCGGCTCCGGGCGGCTCCGTCGGCCGGGGGCGGCTCGGGACCGCCGACCCGGCCGAGGGCAGGGTGTCCAAGGAGAGGTTGACCCGTCCCTTCCAGGCGGCGGGCAGCGGCAGCCCCGGAGCGTGCACCGCCACCGGCACGAGGAACCCGGGCCGCTCGGGGACCGGCCGTGCCACCGCGCGCAGCGCGATCCCGGGTTCGGCGGCCAGCCGGAGGAGGTTGCGCGCCCGGAGGAGGTCCTGGGCGCCGTCGGGTGCCAGGACCAGGGGTGCGCCGGTGGCCGCCTCCACGACCGCGGTCCCGCCCTCCGCCTCGCCGGTGACGGTGAGGTCGGCGAAGACCAGGTCGTCGCCGGTGCGGTGGACGGGGGCCGCCTGCGCGGCGACGGCCGCGGCGACCTGATCGGCGAGGGGCCGCCCCCACAGCCCCGCCAGGGGTTCCTCGTCCCAGGCGCACCCGGCGGAGACCGCCGCCGTCGTCGCGGACCCCCCGCTCAGTCGGCCGTCGGCGCTGGCCGCGACCCGCTGGGCGACCATGCCCGAGCGGCCGAGGTCGCGGTGGCTCAGCGCGGACCGCCCGAAGGCGATCCCCGCTCCGTAGACGGCGGCGGCCCTGTCGGGGCCCCCGGGGGCGACGTCGCCGATCCGCCACAGGCGCGCCCCGCCGGCGAGGGACACGGCGTGGGTGACGACGCCCGCGTATCCGGACGCGGTGACGACGCGTTCGCAGCCCAGCCCGTACAGCCGGAGGGAGCCGACCTCGGTGTACGAGCGGCGTCCGATCCCCACGTCCGCGAGGGTCGGCGCGGGGCGGGGGCCCTCCGGTCCGCCGCCGAGCCGCCACGAGGTGTCGAGGAGCCCGGTGAGGGCCGCGGTGTACTCGGCCAGGGCGAAGGCCGGTGTGGCGTGGTCGCGCGGACCGGCGGCCACGGCGGTGCAGGCGGCGGCCAGGCGGGGCAGGCGGGCGGCGCGGGCCGTCGCCGCGGCCCGCAGGAGTTCGGAGCGCTGGGAGGAGCCCGCCGCGCGGACCCCCGCCGCCAGGGTCCGGGCCCCGGCGGCCCAGGCGAGCGCGGCCGCGGCGCGGGCGTCGCCGTCCACACCGACCGGGGCGGTGAGGGGGTCCGCGACGGGGTCCCCGGAGGCTCGGGCGGTCTCCGCGACACCGCTCCGGCCCGCGGGGGCGGCCGGGCCGCCCGCTCCCCCCGGCCGCCCGGCCGGCGCGGGCGGCCCCGGCTCCCCGTCCCGCGGGGGGACGGCTCCGGCGGCCCGGTCCCCGGCGGGCTCTCCTGACGGCTCGGAGCGCTCCGGCTCCGGGCCGGGCTCCGGACCGTCCGCGTCGTCGTCGCCCGTGGGCGCCAGCAGGCCGGCGACCGAGAGCAGGTGCAGGCAGCGGGGGGCGAGCAGGCAGGTGCAGGCAGCCTGGGAGGCCTCGGTGATCCGCGGGCCGGTCAGGGTCACGGTCTCGTTCCCCGTCCCGACCGTCCACACGGGGCCGTCCGAGCTCCAGTCCCACTCCTCGGCCGCGCGGGGGGCCGCGTCCAGTTTGCGGCGGACCCGGCCGGGCGCGGCTTCGAGCAGCTCGGCGAGCAGGCCCGGGTCGATGCGGGGGCGTTCGGCGGTCACCTGGGGTCCTCCTCGGACTGCGTGTGCGTACGGGGCCGGTCGGCTCGGCGGCCCCCGGCGGTCGGTCGGGCACGGTGGTCGCCGCACGGCGGCGGTCGGAGTCCGCCGGCGGGACGGTGCGTGCGGGGGCCGGTCCGCGGCCCCGTCCGGCCGCGGGGCGCGGCGCCCCGGGGGCTCCCCTCCGGCGCGGGCCCGGCGGGCGCGTCCCGCAGGGGGGTGCGGAGGGCGGCCGGCCCGCGCGGCGCCGCCGGGGGGACCCCGCCGGCGGCGTGCCCGTCCCGGGCGCTCACCCCCGCACCTTCTCACCGATCCACGACGCCAGCTCCTGCGGGCTCAGCGACGCGACCGGCATGCCCGCGGCGACGAACTGCGCGGCGAGCGCCTGGTTGCAGACCGGCGCCCCCGTGTCGTCGAGGGCGGCGAGCCCGAGCAGGTGGGCCCCTGAGGCGGCGAGCGCGCGTACCTCGGCCAGGGTGCGGGACAGGTTCCCGCCCTCCTCGAAGTCGGTGACGAGCGCGACGATCGTCCTGCTGGGGACCCTGACCCTGGCCCGGGTGTGCGCCAGCCCCGCGCCGATGTCGGTGCCACCGCCCACGGACACCTCCAACAGGAGGGACAGCGGGTCCGGCACCCGGTCGGTGAGGTCCACGACCTCCGTGGAGAAGGTCGTGAACGACACGCTCAGCGCGGGCAGGCCGTGCAGCACCGCCGCGACGAGGGCCGCGTAGACCGTGGAGCGCTCCATCGACCCCGACACGTCCACGACGATGTGGACGTGCCAGTCCGCGCTCCGCCGCGCCCTGGTCCGGAAGACCGGGGCCTCGGGGACCAGCAGCGGTCCGTCCGGGCCGGGGCGGACCGTGCGCAGGTTGGCGCGGACCGTGCGGCCGAGGTCGAGCGGCCCGCCGCGCCGGCGGGTGGGGCGCGGCACGGAGAGGCCCGACAGGGCGGGGCTCATGCGGCGCGCGAGCTGCCGCACCAGCTGCTCAGTGATCGCCGCGACCAGGGGCCGCAGCTTGGCCAGACGCGCCTCGGGCAGCGCCCCGGCCAGCGAGAGCACCTGTTCGAGCAGGTCGACGGAGGCCGTGACCCGGCCGGGGTCGAGGCGGTCGAGGGCGTCGGCCCGGCCACGCGCGGCGGCCCGGCCCAGCACCTCCTCGCGGACCGTGCCGCCGAAGAGGTCCTGGAGCTCCTCGTCCCACCGGCGCGCGGCGGGTTCCGGGCTCCCGTCGCCGCCCCTCGCGCCGGGGCGGTCGGAGGGCTCCTGGGAGCCCTCCCCGTGGCCGCGGCCGTACAGCTCGTCGAGCGCCGCCGACGCCCTGCGGGCCAGGGTCCCGCCGCCCCGGGGCCGGCGCCCGAGGACGAGCCGCCACCGGTCCGCCGCCCCGATGGCGTGCGGGGCGTCCCCACCCGGGACCGGCTGCCCGGCGGGGTCCGCGGCCTCCGGGGGCGCCGCGGCGCAGGCCGCCCCGGGACGCCCCGACCCGTCCGCGGGAGGGACCGCTCCTGCCGGGACGGACGGACCGGCGGTGTCCCCCGCCCCGGTGGGAAACGGTGCGGAGGGGGCGCCGGGGGCGGGCGTGCCCGGTGCGGGGCCGTCCGCGGCCCGGTGGCCGGCTGCGGGAGCGGCGGTCCCCGCCCCCGCGGGGGCTGCGTCCGCGAGGGCCGCGTCCGCGCCGTGGAGGAGCCCCGGCACCAGGGCCTCCAGGGCCGCTCGTGCGGCGGTGTCCGCTCCGGCCAGCGCGAGGGCCAGCTCCGGCGGCACCTCCAGGCGGGCGTCCACCTCGCCGATCCTCTCGGTGACCGCGTCCAGGAAGCGCGAGCGCGACGCCGCCGACAGCGCCTCGAACCCCTCGCGCAGAGCGGGCAGCCGCGTGAGGAAGCCGAGGTCGGACCAGGCCTCCACACGTGCTGTGAGCGCGTCCAGGACGCCGGCGTCGGCCTCGACCACGGGGGCGGCCACGGTCAGTGCCCCGGCCAGGCGCAGGGCGAGCGGCCCGCCCCCGGCTGCCGCCTCCACCCAGCCGGCCAGGCGTACGGCCATGTCCCCGGGCGCGAGGTCGCCCAGGACCATCAGCGCGGCGGAGGCGGCTCCCTGGGCGAGCGGCCCGCCGCTCTCGGCGAGCAGTCCCAGGTGCCACAGGAGTCGCTGGGTCCCCACCGCGCCGGGAAGCGGCGCCTGGTCCTGGACCAGGCGCACGACCTGCAGCAGCGCGGCGGCGTCCGCCGGGTCGGTGCTGCCGGAGACGCCCGGGACGGAGGCGACCGCCGCCTCGGCCAGCCGCACGCGCAGCCGGTGCAGGGGCTCGGGGGCGCGCGGCATGCCCGGCACCTGGCCCGAGACGACGCGTTGGACCCGGTCGTGGAGCTCCACGGCGTCGGACAGGCCCGCCCGCGGCAGCACCTCCTCCCGGACGCGGTCGCCCAGGTCGGCGGCCAGGTCGGTCAGGGCGCACTCGGCGGCCTGGGTGAGGAGGGCGCCGGCCGCCTCCGGTGTCAGGGAGCCCTCCCCGCCGTCGCCGGCGTCGCGGAGGCGTGCGGCGACGCGGCCGCGCGCGGCCTGTTCGAGGGTGGGCCCGTAGCAGGACGCGAGTTCGAGGGTGGCGCTGGTGGCCGGTG
Source organism: Nocardiopsis sp. NPDC055824 (assembly GCF_053616335.1). NCBI lineage: Bacteria > Bacillati > Actinomycetota > Actinomycetes > Streptosporangiales > Nocardiopsidaceae > Nocardiopsis > Nocardiopsis sp. NPDC055824. Next base: position 13,828 of record NZ_JBSHDN010000107.1, on the reverse strand, counting down.
TCCAGCGCGCGGTCCACAGGCGGCCCAGGGTCTCCCCGTCGGCGGTGGGGCCGCCCTGCCGGGGCTCGGCGTAGGACACGCCCGCCGCGTACAGGCGGTGGAGGGCGATGTGGCGTTCGCGGTCGCGGCCGCCGCGCAGGGGGTCCAGTCTCAGGTCCCGGCCCTCCTCGCCCGGGCCGGGCAGCCCGAGCCGGCGGAGGAGGGCGGTGGCGTCGGCGACCAGGCCGGAGACCGGGGCGCCGTGGGCGGGGGCGCCGCGCCGGGAGCCGACCATCTCGCGTTGGGCGGCACGGGCCAGGGCGCGGGCCCGGCCCAGGGGCTCGCCCTGGGCGAGAGCGGAGGAGAGGCCCTCCACCAGCTCGCGGCGGCCCGGGGCGGGCAGTCCGCGCAGGGCCGCGAGGTCGCGGGCCATCCGGTAGGCGGCGGTCGTGTCGGGCACCCCGCACACGTGCCCGTCCGCGCGCAGGCGGCCGCCGATGGCGGACAGGCGCCGGACGGCCGCGCGTTCGATCCCCTCGGGGTCTCCCCCGGCCGCGTGGACGTCCTGCTGCCACTCGGGGTCACGGATTCCGGCCGGGTAGCCCGAACGCGAGTCCAGGAGGGCGAAGGTGTAGGGGATGAGGGCGGTGGAGACCCCCTCGCGGGGCCGCTCCCCGGGTGCGGGGACCGTGATCCCGCCGGTGGGCGGGAGGCCCTCCGGCTCGGGACCCCTCAGGAACGCCGCTGCGGCGGTGTCCGGCGCGCCGCCCGGGACACCCTCCCCCGGCGGCCGGACCGCGGCGGGCAGGGCGTGCGGGGGAAGGAGCGCGGCGGCGTGGAACGCGCCCACGACCGCCACGGGCCTGGCTGCGCCGATCTCGCCGATCCGGCGCCGCATCCAGGCCTCGCGGGCGCGGTCCCGGGCTCCCACCCCGCCCGCGCGGAGGGCGGCGGCGCGGTGCGCCCACCCCAGGGCGAGGGCCGCCCTGCGGACCCTCTCGGGGGCGGCGCCGTACGAGCGCGCCTCCACCAGCCGGTCCCACAGCTCCTCCCCGTCCTCGACGCCGCCGGCGCGCAGCAGTGCGCGGTCCGGCGCCGGGCCCTCGGCCGGGCCGGAGCCGCCGCCGCCGTCGTCGACGGCCAGGGAGGCGGGCAGGTCCACGGCGTGCACGGGCACGCCCCGGGCACGCGCCCAGCGGACCGCCGCGAGCTCGGGCGAGAAGTCGGCGAAGGGGTAGTAGAAGTGGTCCCCCCGTCCCGCGTCGCCGAGCACGAGGGCGACCGGGGCCACCGTGTCCGGGTGGCCCAGCCACTCCAGCCACGGCCCGGCCTCCAGCGGGAGTTCGACGAGCACGGCGTCGGGGTCCGCCGCGTCCAGGAGCGCGGGGACCGCCGCGGCGAGCACGGGCGAGTGGTGGCGCACCCCGATGAGGAGGGGTTCCGTGCACGCCGCCAGCGCCTCGGGGACGGATGCGGCTCCCGTCGGCCCGCAGAGGGCCTCTGCGGCGTCCGGCGCCGGGGCCCCGCCCTCGGCGGGCGAGGGCCCCCGGTGGTCCGGTTCGTGGGACACGCGGCTCACTCCCCCACGACGTGGCGCAGCTCGTACAGGCGCTTCCACAGCCGGGCCCCGTTCTCCGCCCGGTGGCGGATGGCGGAGTCCCAGTAGGCGAGCAGGCGCCCCTGGTCGTCGGGGTCGTCCTTGCGGACCGCTCCCAGCAGGTAGCCGGGGACGAGGGCGAGGGGGTCGGCCGCCCCCAGGTAGGCGGTCTGCAGACCGAGGGAGGTGGTGACGCCCACCGCCTCGGCGGTGCTCATGACGGTGGTGGGCCGCTCCACGGGCCAGCCCTCGACGGAGGCTCCGGAGCGCAGGTCCCGGAAGGCGGTGACCAGCGCTTCGAGCACGGCGTCGTCCACGGGGAGCTCGTGGCCGTGGCGGGCCAGCGCCGTGCCCGCCTGGCGGCGCACGAGGTCCACCTCGGCCTCCAGGTCGGCGATGGGCGGGACCACCTCGAAGTTGAAGCGGCGCTTGAGCGCGGCGCTCATCTCGGACACGCCCCGGTCGCGCAGGTTGGCGGTGGCGATCACGTTGAAGCCGGGCCGCGCCAGGAACTGGCCGTCGTCGGTGAGCTCGGGGACGGCCATCCGCCGGTCGGAGAGCAGCGAGACCAGGGAGTCCTGGACCTCGGGCAGGCAGCGGGTGACCTCCTCGACCCGGACGACGCGGCCCGTCCGCAGCGCCGTGAGCACCGGGGAGGGCGCGAGGGCGTCGACGGTGGGGCCCTTGGCGAGCAGGAGCGCGTAGTTCCAGCCGTAGCGCAGGTGTTCCTCGGTGGTTCCCGCGGTCCCCTGCACGGTGAGCGAGCCGGTTCCGCTGACGGCGGCGGCGAGGAGTTCGGACAGGAGCGACTTGGCGGTGCCCGGTTCGCCGACGAGCAGCAGGCCGCGTTCGCCCGCGAGGGTGACGACGCAGCGCTCGACGAGCCCCCGCTCACCGACGAACTTGGCGGGGATCTCCATGCTCGACGGGAGCCCGTCGACGGGGGCGGGCAGCCGCAGCGCGGCGCCGCCGCTGCCGACGACGAAGGTCACGACGGCGCGGGGGGTGAGCCGCCAGCCGGGCGGGCGCGGCCCGGGGTCGTGGGCGGCGAGGAAGGCGAGTTCCCCGGCGTACCGGAGTTCGGCGGGCTCGATCTGGACGTCGGGCGCGGTTTCTGGCACCGCTTCTCCTCGGGGTGGGTTCTGGTCGGGTCTGGCGGGGGCGTGCGGGGCCGGTCCGCGCGGCGCGGAGGGCGCCCGCGGCGGCCCCGAGGGGCGCCCCGGCCGGCTCCGGCGGTGCGGAGCCGGCGGGGAACGGGTCCCGGTCCGCGCCCGTGCCCGGGGGCGCGGCCGCGGACCGGCGGGCTACCGGCCGGGCCGGTCCCCGTCGCGGAAGCGTCCCCATGCCTCGGCGAAGAGGTCCGGCAGGGGGCGGGCGGCGTGGAACCTCACCTGTCGGCCGGAGGGCAGGCGGTTCCTCCGCGCGCCCAGGTCGTACAGCGGCAGCTTCCACGCCTCGTACGGCAGGTTGGGCGCCTTGGCGTCGGTCCAGGGGCCGGGGACGAACACCGAGCGCCCCGACCGGGAGCGCTTGGCGGTCAGCACGAGGTCCGTCGCCGCCAGCTCGGCCTGGACCTTCTTGTGGCGTGCGGGGGTCCACCCGTTGACCGCGCGGATCCTGCGGTCGGTGGGTTCGAGCAGCGTCAGCAGCTGGAGGTACAGGCGGGCGGCGTCCGGCGAGAGCCCGAGTTCGGCGCGGGCCTCCTCCAGGACCCCGGGGGCCGAGGCGGCCGGGTCGTGCTCCCGGGCGCCCTCGGGCAGCTTCCCGGAGGAGACCCGCTCGGCCAGGGAGGTGAAACCCTCGCCGAGCAGGAGTTCGACCTCCGCGAGGACCCCCTGCCCGATGTAGCTCGAGCCGTCGACCACCACGCTCCGCAGCACCCGCGAACGGACGTCCCGGCCCAGCCCGGACGGGCGGAACCACACCTGCAGCACTCCGCGGCCGCCGGCCGTCAGCACGGCCACGCCGTTGTCGGCGCTCTCCGCGAACGGGGTGCCGCCCGCGGGGTCCCGGTAGGGTTCGCCCCCCACCTCCTCCAGGCGCCGCCGGGCGTCGGTGACCCACATCGCCCCGACGCCGAGCAGCAGCCCGGGGGCGCCCAGCAGCTCCCGGACCGCGGTCAGGGCGGCGGGGACGCCCTCGCGCACCGGGTCCCCCGCGGGGAGCTCGTTGCAGGCCCACGGGACGAGGTGGGCGAGGTCGACGAGGACGGCGGTCAGCCGCCCCGCCTCCACCGTGGTGTGGAGGAGTTCCGTGTAGTCGTGGTAGTGGCTCTTGGACAGCCGGAGCCGTGAGACGACGTCGCGGTTCAGGGCCGGCTCTCCCGTGTGGTCGGCGAGGAGGCGCAGCCGCTGGAGTCCGACCCGGTCCAGCCCCGACGCCCCGAACGCCGTCAGGGTGGACTCCGGCAGGGCGAACCGGCGTCCGAAGCGGGCGTTCCACGCCCGGGCGACGCGTTCGGCGACCCCGGACACGCCTCCCGGCTCCCACAGGGCGGCGATGCCCTCCGGGGTTCCGGGCAGGGCCTCGCGGTACAGGTCGAGCACGTCCTGCACGGTGACGCCGGCGAACTCCTCCGCGGCGAACCGGGCGCCGACCGCCGACAGTCCCAGCTCGCGCCGGTCCAGGTCGGGAACCGCGCCCGCGCCGACCCTCCACGGGGCGCGCAGCAGCAGTTCCGCGGCCTCCGGGATCAGCCCGGTGTCCCCGGCCAGGGCCTCGGCGGCGCCGGGGTCCCAGGGGATCGGGCCCCGCTCGGCGACGGCGGCGGTGAACGCGGTGAGCTGGTCGGCGTCGCCCCAGGCCAGGTCGGCCCGGCGGCGCTCGTACCCGGCCCCGGGGGACTCCTCGGGCGGGGTTCCGCCCGTGCGGGCCTCCACGAAGGTGTGCACGGTGCCGCGCTCGGAGCGGTTTTCCGCGCCGGGGACGCTGGAACGGGCCCCCGTGTCGGTGCGGCGGATCCCCTCCCCCGCCAGGGGCGTGAACTCCTCCCCGCCGACGACCTTCCCCGTCTCCACGGTCGCGGCGCGGTCGGCGAAGAGGGTCCCCGACCACCTCCGCAGGAAGTCCAGCAGGGCTGACCGTTCGTCCTCGCCGACGGCGGGCAGGGCGGACTGCCAGGCCAGGGCGCCGATCCGGCCGAGGAGGAGGCTCCAGTCCGCGCTGGTGCGGGGCCGGTCCGCGAGCTCCCCCGCGTCGGCCTCCCCCCGCAGGAACCGGGAGGTGGCCTCCAGGTGGGCCCTGGCGTCGTGGTCGTCCCTGCCCAGGGCGGGGAGGAAGCGGTACAGGCCGCGGGCCAGGGGCTCCGACTCGGGCCTCCCCGGCACGCTCTCCACGGTCCGGCGGATCCCGGCGAGGTAGTCGCCCAGCTCCGCCCGGAGCCCGGCGGCCGAGTACGCGAACCCGGTGACGTTCCGGACCAGGCTCTCGTCGGGGGCGGCCCCGTCCGCGGAGAGCAGTGCCCCGGCCGCCTTCGGGGTGAGCTCGATGTCCGCCGTCCTGTTGGCGCGCCGCTCCGTCCCGGCCGCGTCCAGCAGCGGGCCCAGGTCGGCGGCGGACACGCGGCGCAGGAGGGCGGACGAGCGGGGGTCCCTCGCCGTCATGAAGTGCCAGAACACGGGTTCGGGGAGGTAGGGGACGCCCCACTTGGCGGTGCACTCGCAGGCGGTGCCCGTGTGGCAGCTCCAGATCTGCCCGGAGCCGTCCGCCGCCAGGAGGGTGGCGCCCCCGGCGCCGCTGAGTGCGTGGGTGGCGCCGCCCGGGGCGGTGAAGAGGGCGGCCGGGGCGGCGGAGGCGTAGGAGTGGCGCCCCCTCCCGTCCGGGACGCGCACCTCGGCGGAGCGCCCGTCGGGGGCGGTGATCCGGAACGCGGTGTGTCCCGCGCGGCGGCCGAGCCCGACGACCGCGAACCCGGCGACCCCGTGGGCCCCTCCGAGGGGGGATCCCTCCGTGGGCTCGTCCAGGGGGCCCAGCGTGCAGGCGTGCAGGAGCAGCCGCTCCCCCTCGGCGAGGGGCTGCTCCTCCAGGAAGGCGGGCAGGCTCCTGCGGCCCCGGTCCCCGGTGGCGGGGTCCGTCTCGTGCAGCCGGCCGCGGTCCAGCACCCAGTGGGTGCGGCCGTCGCCGAGCACGTGGCGGTCGGCCTTGCCGGGGTCGTCGCCGGCCCGGACGGCGCGGTGGCCGCCCATGCGGGCGCCGTCCGCGGTGAGCTGGGCGGCCCCCGGGCTCCCGCCGCGCGACCCCCAGGAGTACACGGCGGAGTCGTAGCCGGAGAACGCGAGCACGGTGTCGGGGTCGGTGGTCCAGTAGCCGCGGTTCTCGCGGTCGGCCCGGTAGACGACGAGGAAGGCCCCGTCGGCGTACACGGCCCGGACGTCCCCGGCCCCGGCCGGCAGGCGGGGCACGTGCTCGGCGACCCGGCCGCGCGGCCCGACCGCGATCACCTTGGCGGCGGAGGCCAGGGTGAGGACGGGCCAGCTGGCGGTGCCGGTGATCCCGGGACCCTTGCCGGTGCCGGTCGCGCCGAGCTCCCTGGCGGCCTCCTCCAGCGCCTCCCAGGCGTACTCGCCGACGATCCCGGCGCGCAGGGTCACGGCGAGCGCCCCGGCGACGTCGACGGACTCCAGCTGGGCGAGGCGGTCGGGGAAGGCCCGGAAGGCGTCGCCCCCGACCTCGGACCTGAGCTGCTGCAGGTGGAGGCCGAGCTGGGCCAGGGCCGTCCCGCCCATGGCGCCGACCAGCTCTCCGAGCCGCCGGTCCACGTAGGGGTGCAGGTACTCGTAGGGCAGCAGCTCGTCCAGGACCCGGCTGTGGCGCCGGCCGTACCCGGTGGCGGAGGCGGCGAGCACGGGTTCCCACACGGGGTCGGCCCGCACGTGGGCGAGGTCGCGCCGGGGGGCTCCGCTCCGGTCGGACACCCAGGACTCCAGGTCCAGGGCGGCCTCCCCCGGCGGGAGCACGGGCACGCCCAGTTCGAGGCACATGTCGAGCAGCACCGGGGAGACCTCGCCGCGGAACCGGCTGCCGCGCCCTCCGAGGCCGACCGGGTCGCCGTCGGCACGGAGGCGGTCGGCGAGGCGCGGCACCAGTTCCAGGAGGCGGTCCGGCACGCTCCGCCGCCAGCCCCGGCAGTGGGAGACCATCCGGGAGAACCAGGCCGCGGCGCCTCCGGGGACCGGCCGGGCCGGGTCGGCGAGGAGGTCGACGGCCCCGGCGTCGTCGAGCATCTGCAGCCACCACTGCTGGAACGCGGCCCCGCCGGAGACGAAGAGGCCGAGCAGGGCGCGGGCGGCGTCCTCGTCGGAGCGGCCCAGGGCGACCAGGCCCGGCCGCGCCGCCTTCCAGAAGCCCTCCGGGGCCGAGGACGTGGCGGGCACGGTCAGGAGCTCCCGCAGGACGGCGACCTCCTCCTCGGCCGGGTCGAGCCCGGCGGCCCCGGCGAGGGAGCGGATCTGCTTGGGCAGGCCGGTCCAGGGCGGGAGCCCGCCCAGGGTCCGGCGGATGCTGAGCTCGCGGAACTCCGCGTAGGCGCGGGCGGGCTCGTAGCGCGCGGCGAGTTCGGCGGCGTGCCCGGCCAGGGCCTTGACCGTGAGTGCGCCGGCGAAGGCGAACTCCAGGAAGGCCTCCCGGCGGGTCGCCTCGTCCACGGGCAGGCTGTAGACGCGTTCGGCCTCGCGGGCGCGGCCGAACATGACGGCGGCGGTGCGCGCGTTGTCCGCCGCGACGAACGCGCGGCCCGCCTGCTCCCAGTAGGAGGGCAGGTGGTGCAGGGGCACGCCCTCGGCGATGCGCGCGAACTCGTCGGAGGCCGGGCCGGGGCGGTTCGCGGCCAGGCGGGCCGCGCGTTCCATGGGGCGGACCAGGGCGAGCGCCTCGGCGCGGCGCTCCGGGTCGTTGACCAGCGCCCACTCGGGGTAGCCGAGGCCGCGCGGGCGGGCCAGCGCCAGGGGCTCGGAGGCCTCCTCCACGGCGAAGCCGAGGAAGTCCAGGGCCGCGTCCTCGGCGGGGGCGAGGGTGTCGGGGACGAGCCGCACGACGGTGCGCCCGCCCAGCATCGGGTGGGTGTAGGCGCGGGCGCGGACGGTGTCGGCGGCGCCGTCGGCCGGGGCGTCCAGGGGGGCGAGGCCCGCCTCGAGGAGGCCGGTGCCGGGGGTGGTGGTCACGACTGCGTCGTCTCCTCTTCGGTGTTCCTGCGGCCCGCGTGGATCAGCTCGGCCATGCGGATGCCCTCCGACCAGGCGATGGGTCCCACGTCGCCGAGCCGGAGGGGGCGCTCGGCGTCGTCGACCCACAGGAGCCGACCGGTCTCGGTCCCGTAGTCGGGCGCGTCGGAGCCGATCCAGTAGCGGGCCTGGACCGGGCGCCCCCGCTCCGTGACGCGGCAGACGGCGTAGCCCCCGCGGACCGTGAACCCGTACCGCTGGGCGCGGCCGGTGGCGTGGCGCAGCTGGTCGAACTCCCCGCCGGAGTAGTCCTCGACCGCAGTGGCTCCGGCCTCGACGGCGTCGGGCTTGCGGTGGATCGCGCGGGTGAGCTGCGGCAGGCGCTGGGTGATGCCGAGTTCGAGGGCGAACTCGCGGACGTCCTCCAGGTCCTCGACGAGGACGGGGTGGACCGGGACGACCCGGTCGGCGTCCAGCCAGACGCTCTCGGCGTCCAGGTCGAGGACGCCGATCCGGCCCCGGTCGTCCACGCCCCGCAGGAAGCCGCCGTCGCCGCCCCCGGCCGGGACGACGAAGAGGTCGGTGAGCAGCTCCCTCCAGGCGGGGTCGGCCCACACGCGGGCGATCACGGAGGCGGGCACGGGGAGGGAGCCCAGGAGCCAGGACTCGACCCGTTCGACGCACTCGCGCTCGTGGCGTTCGAGCCGGAGCAGGACGCCGCGGAGGTGTTCGGCCTCGGCGGACTCGCGCACCTTCTTGGGGACGGTCTTGAGCCTGCGGCCCCTGGCGTTGCGGCACACGAGGGAGGCGCCGTCGAGGGCGAGCGCGTAGCCGTCCGGGCCCTCGGTCCAGACCGGGTCGGCGGCAGGGGGTGGGGAAGTCGTTGCCATGGTGAGGTTATAGCGGTGACCGGTGACAACACGGGACACAGTCGCCGTAGGCGCCTTCTCCGCCACGAAGGGTGGCGTTCCCGTGCACCGCGGGTCACCGCGGCCGGGGCCCGCGAGACCGGCCCCGACCGGATCCTGCTGACCTCAGCCGGCCCCCGCCCCCGCGCGGGGCCGCGGGCGGCGGACAGCACGGTGGCGCCGCTCCCCGGGGGGACGGCGCCACGTGTGCGTCGGCGGGGGTCAGCCCAGCGCGTTCGCGATCAGCGGGTCGACGGTGACCGCCACGAACAGCAGCGCCAGGTAGGCGTTGGACAGGTGGAAGAAGCCCATCGTCTTGAGCTGGGCGCCGGTGACGCCCGCCCGGGAGCGGCTGAGCAGGCGGTGCGCCTGGAACACCAGCAGCGCGCCGAGGGCGACGGCGACCGCGCCGTAGAACCAGGTGGTGCCGGCGACGGGCCAGAAGACGACCGACACGACGGCGGTGGCCCAGCTGTAGAGCACGCACTCCAGCAGGACCCGGCGGTCGCTGGCGACCACGGGCAGCATCGGCACCTTGGCCTGCGCGTAGTCCTCCCGGTAGCGCATGGCCAGCGTCCACGTGTGCGGCGGCGTCCAGAAGAACACGACCAGGAACAGGACGAACGGCGCCCAGTCGAGGCTGTCGGTGACGGCCGCCCAGCCGATCAGCACCGGCATGCACCCGGCGATGCCGCCCCAGACGACGTTCTGGGCCGTGCGCCGCTTGAGGAGCAGCGTGTAGACGAAGATGTAGAACAGGATCGCGAAGACCGACAGCGCGGCCGACAGCAGGTTCACGAGGAGCGCGAACCCGACCGTGGAGCCGACCGCGAGCACCAGCCCGTAGGTGAGGGCGCCCCGGGGGGTCACCAGGTCCATCGCGCCGGGACGCTGCCTGGTGCGACGCATCTCACGGTCGATGTCGCGGTCGATGTAGCAGTTCATCGCGTTCGCGCTGGCCGCAGACATCGTGCCGAAGAGGAGGGTGGCGACCGCGGTCCACAGCGGTGGCACGCCTCCGGCGGCGACGAACATCACCGGGATGGTGGTGATGAGGAGGAGTTCGATGACGCGGGGCTTGGAGAGCGCCACGTAGGCCTTGACGTACTCGCCCGTGGTGGCCCTGCGGGGGGGCCCGGGTTCGTGGCCGTCGGGGGTGGTGCCCGGTACGCGGTTCGTGAGCGCCATCAGTGCCGCGCCCTCACGGCCGGACGGCTCGCTCGCGTCCCCACGGGGGGTACCGGCTCGGTTTCAGACACGCGGATACCTCGACAACTCTCGGGATTTCGACACTGCTCGCCACGCGGGGCCGAGCGGACCGACAAAGCGTCAGGAACGGCGAAAACCCCGTCAACGACATACTGTAGTACTTCCTCGCGGGGACCGTGGACCAGCCCCCTCACAACGAAAGGCCCTGGTCCCGGCTCCGCGGATCGCACACGGGCCGCCGGGTGTACAGAAGGGTCGCACACGCCCCGTCGCTCATCCAGCCTGCCACGCGCCGGGGTCCCCCGGGCACGGGCCTCCCGCTGCGCACGGCCCGCGCACCCCCGGACCAGCGGAGCTACCACTCGGTAATGAGAGGTGTCGGGCAACGACATCCCGGGGCGCGGACGATAGGCTCGAACACGGCCGAACCTGTCGTGGTCTCCCGGCCGCGGCGGCCGTCGCCGGGGGCACCGATGACGCGTCCGCGCCTTGACAACCGCAGCGCGGCCCGCCCTCCCGCACCCCTCACGGCCCCGTCCCTCCGGCGGGCCGTCCCGGGGTGCCCGGCGCCGCCGACGACCAACGCAACCGACGCACCCAGCCCGCAGCCCGGGCGCGAGGGGTGCCCGAGAAGGAGAACGAAAGTCCGTGAACGCCCACACCCCGCAATCCCTGGAGTGGTCGGACCTCGACCTCCGCGCCGTCGACACGGTCAGGGCGCTGGCGATGGACGCGGTAGAGAAGTCGGGTAACGGACACCCCGGCACCGCGATGAGCCTGGCTCCCGCCGCGTACCTGCTGTTCCAGAAGGTCATGCGCCACGACCCCGCCGCGCCCGACTGGGTCGGCCGGGACCGGTTCGTCCTGTCGATCGGCCACTCCAGCCTCACCCTGTACATCCAGCTCTACCTCGCCGGATACGGGCTGGAGCTGGACGACCTCAAGTCCCTGCGCCAGTGGGACAGCCTGACCCCGGGCCACCCCGAGGTCGGCCACACCGCCGGCGTGGAGACCACCACCGGCCCGCTGGGCCAGGGCGTGGGCAACGCCGTCGGCATGGCGATGGCGGCCCGCCGCGAGCGCGGCCTGTTCAACCCCGACGCCGGCCCGGGCGCGAGCCCGTTCGACCACCACGTCTACGCGTTCTGCTCCGACGGCGACGTCCAGGAGGGCGTGAGCCACGAGGCGAGCGCCCTGGCCGCCACCCAGAACCTGGGCAACCTCATCATGATCTGGGACGACAACCAGATCTCCATCGAGGACGACACCCGTATCGCCCACTCCGAGGACGTGGCCGCGCGCTACCGCGCCTACGGGTGGCACGTGGAGGAGGTCGACTGGACCTCCACCGGCTCGTACGTGGAGGACATCGACGCCCTCTACCAGGCGATCCTGCGCGGCAAGGCCGAGACCGACCGTCCGACCTTCATCAAGCTGCGCACCGTCATCGGCTGGCCCGCGCCCAACGCGCAGAACACCGGCGCGGTCCACGGCGCCGCCATGGGCACCGACGAGATCTCCGCCACCAAGCGCATCCTCGGCCTGCCGGACGAGCCGTTCGGGGTCCAGGACGACGTCATCGCGCACACCCGCAAGGCCCTGGAGCGGGGCGGCGAGGCCCGCGCCGAGTGGCAGACGGCCTTCGACGCGTGGCACCAGGGCGCGGGCGAGCGCGCCGAGCTGTTCGACCGCCTCGCCGCGGGCAAGCTCCCCGACGGCTGGGAGGAGGCGCTGCCCACGTACGAGCCCAGCGAGAAGGGCGTCGCCACCCGCAAGGCCAGCGGTGACGTGCTCTCGGCCCTGGCCCCGGTGCTCCCGGAGCTGTGGGGCGGCTCCGCCGACCTGGCCGGGTCCAACAACACCACGCCCAAGGGCGAGCCGTCCTTCCTGCCGTTCGAGCGGGCCAGCAGCAAGTTCCCCGGCAACCCGTACGGGCGCGTGCTGCACTTCGGCATCCGCGAGCACGGCATGGGCTCGATCCTCAACGGCATGGCGCTGCACGGCCCGACCCGCCCCTACGGCGGCACCTTCCTGGTGTTCAGCGACTACATGCGCCCGGCCGTCCGCCTCGCCGCGCTGATGAAGCTGTCGGTCACCTACGTGTGGACGCACGACTCCATCGGCCTGGGCGAGGACGGCCCCACCCACCAGCCGGTCGAGCACCTGTGGGCGCTGCGCGCCATCCCCGGCCTCGACGTGATCCGCCCGGCCGACGCCAACGAGACGGCCGTCGTGTGGCGCGCGGTCATGGAGAACTCCGGCCGCCCGGCCGCGCTCGCCCTGACCCGGCAGAACGTGCCCGTCCTGGACCGGTCCGAGTACGCCCCGGCCGAGGAGGCCGTCAAGGGCGGCTACGTGCTGGCCGAGGCGACCGGCGGCTCCCCGGAGGTCATCCTGCTGGCGACCGGCAGCGAGGTGCAGATCGCCGTGGAGGCCCGCAAGGTCCTGGAGGAGGCCGGAACGCCCACCCGCGTCGTGTCCATGACGTGCGTGGAGTGGTTCGAGGACCAGAGCGAGGAGTACCGCGAGAGCGTGCTGCCGTCGTCGGTGCGCGCCCGCGTGTCCGTCGAGGCCGGCATCGCCATGGGCTGGCGCTCCTACGTCGGCGACGCCGGCGAGTCGGTGAGCCTGGAGCACTTCGGCGCCTCTGCCCCGTACCAGACCCTGTACGAGAAGTTCGGCTTCACCACCGAGGCCGTCGTGGAGGCGGCTCGCAAGAGCGCCGCCAGGGCCGGACGCTGACAGCGCGGGTCCCGCCGTCGACCGGTGGGACCCGCTCCCCTTGTGCGAGAGGGCGGCAACGCCCGTGAGGAAGGCGCGAACACCATGAGCAACCCACTCGAGGACCTGTCCGAGGCAGGCGTGTCCGTCTGGCTGGACGACATCAGCCGCACACGGCTGCGGACGGGCAACCTGACAGAGCTGATGTCGACCCACAAGGTCGTCGGCGTCACGTCCAACCCGAGCATCTTCGACAAGGCGCTGGCCGAGGGCGACGCCTACGACGAGCAGGTGAGCGAGCTCGCCGCGCGCGGCGTCTCGGTCGAGGAGGCCGTGCGCCTGCTCACCGCCTACGACATCCGCTGGGCGGCGGACACCCTCCGCCCGGTGTACGACGCCACCGACCGCGTCGACGGCCGGGTCTCCCTGGAGGTGGACCCGCGCATGGCCATGGAGACCGAGCGCACGGTCGCCGAGGCCAAGGCCCTGTGGTGGCTGGTCGACCGGCCCAACCTGATGATCAAGATCCCCGCGACCGCGGAGGGCCTGCCCGCCATCACCCGCGTGCTGGGGCTGGGCATCAGCGTCAACGTCACGCTGATCTTCTCCCTGGAGCGCTACCGCCAGGTGATGGACGCGTTCCTGGAGGGCATGGAGCTGGCCCGCGCCAACGGCCACGACCTCTCCCGGATCCAGTCCGTGGCCTCGTTCTTCGTCAGCCGCGTGGACGCCGAGGTGGACAAGCGGCTGCGGGCGATCGGCACCGAGGAGGCCACGGCCCTCCTCGGCCGCGCCGCGCTCGCCAACGCCCGCCTGGCCTACCAGGCCTACGAGCAGGTGTTCGAGGGCAAGGAGTGGAAGGCCCTGGAGGCGCTCGGCGCCAAGCCCCAGCGCCCGCTGTGGGCCTCCACCGGCGTGAAGGACCCCGCCTACGAGGACACCCTCTACGTCACCGGGCTGGTCGCGCGCGACACCGTCAACACGATGCCGCAGGCCACCCTGGACGCCGTCGGCGACCACGCGGTGGTCGCGGGCAACACCGTGCTCGGCAGCTACGCGCAGGCCCACGCCGACTTCGCAGCCCTGGAGGCCGCGGGCGTGAACCTGACCGAGGTGTTCGGCCACCTGGAGACGGACGGCGTCGCCAAGTTCGTCGCCTCGTGGGAGAGCCTGCTCAAGGGCCTCTCCGAGAAGCTGGCCGCCTCGGCCTGAGGCGCCCCCTCCCGGGCCGCGGGCCCGGGAGGGACCCCCGATCC
>NZ_JBSHDN010000106.1:6066-21612 GCF_053616335.1 Nocardiopsis sp. NPDC055824 | reverse complement strand
GGGACCGGCCCCGCCCCGCCGTCGGGACGGGGCGGGGCCGGGTCAGCCGTCGGTCCCGTTGAGGTAGTCGGGGGCGTAGTACTCGTCGAGGGGGAGGGGGCCGCGGTACCCCTGGCACATGCACTGCCGATAGGTGGAGCTGGTCTGCCCCGTCCAGCGGCCGGGGATGACCACCTGGGTCTGGCACCTCTTGGTCTCCTGGTCGTGGAAGACCAGGTGGTGGCCGCAGCCGCAGAGGGGCTGCGGGTTCTGCGGACCGCTCAGGACGCGGGCCTGCTCCTGCCTGCGCTGCTGTTCCAGGGCGGTCCTCGACTGCCTTTGGGTCATCAGGCGGCCGAAGAGGAAACCGCCGAGCGCGATCGTCGCTCCGATGACCATGGAGACCGGTTCCATCCGGCGACATCTCCTCTCCTCGACCCGCCCGTGTACGGGGCACGCGTCCATTGTCGCCCATGGGCGCCGGGCGGACGAGGAGCGGTGGGGGTTCGTTCGTCCGCCGGTGCGGATGCGCTCCGTATCGACAAAGTTTTCTTTGCAGACTCCTCTTTGCAAAGAAAACTTTGGCTTACGGTGGAGGCACCCCGACCCACAGGAGCCCCCCATGGCCGTCGAAACCTCCCCGCCCGCCGCGGCCCCGAGCGCCCGGTTCGGCGCGGCCTTCCACCGGCTCTGGGCCGCCGGCGCCCTCACCAACCTCGGCGACGGGATGCTCGTCACCGCCCTCCCCCTCGTCGCCGCGACCCTCACCCACGACCCCCTGGCCGTCGCGGGGCTGGCGGCCGCCCGGTTCCTGCCCTGGCTCCTGGTCGCACCCCTTGCCGGAGTGCTGCTGGACAGGGTGGACCGGCTCCGGGCCATGGCCGTGTCCAACGGGATCGCCGCCGCGGCGGTCGCCCTGCTCGCCCTGGTGATCGCCTCGGGCAACGCCGCGGTCGGGTTCCTGTACGCGGCCCTGTTCCTGGTGGTCTGCTGTGAGACCGTCACCGACCCGGCCACCCGGATCACGGTGGCCGGGGTCGTACCCGGGCGGCTCCTCGACCGGGCCAACGGCCGCCTGGAGGGTGCGCGGCTGATCGCGCAGGACTGCGTGGCCAAACCGGTGGCGGGTGTGCTCTTCGCGGTCGCCGCCGTGCTGCCGGTGGCGGGCGTCGCCCTGTCCTACGCCCTGTGCGGTGTCCTCGCCGCGACCGTCGCGGCCCTGCTGCGCCGCGCCGCGACCCCCGTTGCCGCGCACGGCACGGACGCGGGAGGGGCTGAGGCCGGCGGGGGCGCCGACGCCGGCCAGGGGGTCCTGCGCTCGCTCGGGGAGGGGTTCGGCCACGTCCTCGGGCACCGCGTGATGCGCGGACTGATGTTCAACAACGCCGCGACGATGATCGGCATGCAGACGGGCACCGCCGTGATGGTGCTCTACGTCCAGCGCGAACTGGGGGTGGGCGCGGCGCTCTACGGGGTCTTCCTGGGTACCGTCGCGATCGGGGGCGTGGCCGGCTCGCTGGTCGTGACACGCCTCGCCGCCGCGGTCGGCCGCCGGGCCGTCATGGTGGGCGGGCACGCCGGAATGGGCGTGTGCCTGGTGCTGATGGGCTTGTTCCCCCAGGTGTGGGTCGCCGGGGCGGCCTGGGGGCTGCTGGGGTTCTGCATGACGACCTCCAACATCGCCGGCTCGCTCTTCTTCCAGACCGTGGTCCCCGACCGTCTGCGGGGCCGGGTCTCGGCGGTCTTCCGCACCGTCGGCTGGGGCCTGGCCCCGCTCGGCGCGCTCATGGGCGGGCTCCTCGGCCGGATCGACCTCGTCCTGCCGTGCCTGGTCGGGGGCACGGTCATGGTGGGCGGGGTCGTGGTCTTCCGGAAGGCGATCGCGGAGGGCGCCCGCCTGTGCGACGAGGCCGTCGCGGGTCTCGCGGCCGCGGGCGGGGTCGGGCCGGAGCGCTCGGGCGGTCGCGCGGACGGGCGGCCCCGCCCGTGACGACCGATGCCGAGAAAACTTTGCAGACCTCTCTTTGCAAAGAGGCTTTTGTCTTAGGGTGGGGTCATGACGGACAGCGACGACCACGAGCACCCGCCGGCCCCCGGGGCCCCGGCGTCGATGCAGATCGACGCGCAGGCCCTGCGCGGCCTGGCCCACCCGCTGCGCGCGCGCCTCCTCGACGAGCTCACGTTCGACGGCCCGGCCACCGCCACCATCCTCGGCCGGCGGCTGGGGGAGAGCAGCGGGTCGACCAGCTACCACCTGCGGCAGCTGTCCCGGTACGGGTTCATCGAGGCCGACCCCGGCCGGTCCGGGGGCCGCGAGCGGTGGTGGCGGATCCGGCCCGGGGGCTGGAGGATGCGCGGCCACGAGTTCCTCGGCGACCCCGAGACCCGCACGGTCGCGGAGACGGTCCTCGGCCGCTACTACCAGGAGAGGGAGGCGCGGTTCAGGGAGTGGACCGCGAGCGTCTGGCGGACCGAGCAGTCGGCCGACGTGCGCCGGTGGAAGGACGCGGCCTTCGACTCGGTCACCACCGTGCGGATGACCCCGGAGGAGAGCCGCGAGTTCGGCCGGGCCCTCACGGACTTCCTCAGGGCGTTCGCCGCGCGGTACCAGGGGCGCACGTCCGGGAGCCACCCGGACACCGAGAACGTCGAGCTCCAGACGAACCTCTTCCCCCACCTCCCGGGCGGCGGGCGCCCGGCGTCCCCCGAGGCCCCCGACGGGCCCCGGGGCCGGGACCCGGAGGAGGGCGCCCCCGGGGGGTCCTGACCTGCGAGCCGGCCCCCGCGCCCTCCGTACCCCCCCCGAGTTGGAGGAACCCCGTGACCACGCCGCCCGAGCCCCAGCAAGGGGAGACCGTTCCCGCCGTTCCCGCCGGGGACCCCGCCTCCGCGACCCCCGCTCCGACCGGCGGCGGAGCGGCCGCCTCCCCCCGCCGCCCCGCCCCCCTGGGCGGGCCCTTCCACCGCTTCTGGGCCGCCACCGTCGCCACCAACCTCGGCGACGGCGTGCTGGCCATCGTCCTGCCGCTCGTCGCCGCCACCCTCACCCACGACCCGCTCGCCGTGTCGGGGCTCCTCGTCGCCCGCTACCTGCCCTGGCTGCTCCTGGGCCCCTTCTCCGGGGTGCTGCTCGACCGGGTCGACCGGCTGCGCGCCATGGCCGTCTCCACCGCCGTCTCGGCCGTGACCATCGCCGGCCTCGCCGTCGCGGTCGCGGCGGGACAGGCCACCCTCTGGGTGCTGTACGCGGCGATGTTCCTGGTCATGAGCTGCGAGACGGTGACCGACCCCGCGAGCCGCCTGCTGGTCACCCGTGTGGTCGCCAGGGACCGGCTCGACCGCGCCAACGGCAGGATGGAGGGCGGCCGCCTCGTCGTCCAGGACTGCCTGGGGTCCCCCGTGGGCGGCCTGCTGTTCGCCGTCGCCGCCGTGGCCCCGGTGGCCGGGGCGGCGGGGCCTACGCGCTGTGCGCCGTCCTCGTGCTGGGCCTGGTGCCGCGCCTGCGCAGGAGCGGGCCGGTGCCCGGGGCGGAGGACGCCGGCGCCGGGCCGGGGGACGGGGCGCCGCGGCGGAGCGCGGTGGAGGACCTGGTCGGAGGGTTCCGCTACGTCTTCGGCCACGGTGTGCTGCGCAGGCTCATGGTCGCCAACGCCGGGATGATGATCGGCATCCAGATGGGCATGGCCGTCCTGGTCCTGTTCGCGCGGTACGAACTCGGCGTCCCGGCGGCGCTGTACGGCCTGTTCGTCGGCGGGATCGCGGTCGGCGGGCTCCTCGGGTCCGCGCTGACCGCTCGGCTGGTCACCGCCCTGGGCCGCCGGGCCGTGATGATGGCGGGCTACCTGGGGGTGGCGGCCGCCGCGGTCGCCATGGGCCTGTCACCGCACGCCCTCGTGGCCCTGCCCGCCTGGGCGTTCCTGGGGTTCTGCCTGGCCGTGAGCAACATCGCGGGGTCCCCCTACTTCCAGGTGGTCGTCCCCGTCCACGTGCGCGGGCGCGCGTCCACGGTCTTTCGCACCGTGGGCTGGGGCCTGTCCCCGGTGGGCGCGTTCCTGGGCGGGCTCCTGGGACGGATCGACCTGGCGCTGCCGTTCGTGGCCGGCGGCCTGGTGATGGCCGTCGCGGTCCTCCACGCGCGCCATGCCGTCGCCGACGCCGCACGCGCGTGCGACGAGGCGGCGGAGGCCGACGGATCCGGGAACGGCGGGACGCACCCGCGCGCGGGAGGAACCGGCCCGGAACCGGGGGCCGGCGCCGGGGGAGGCGTCAGGCCCCCTCGCGCAGTTTCTTCAGCGTGGCCACGTCGGCGGCGTGCGGGTCGGCGGGGCCGGGGGTCTCCAGGACGAGCGGGACGCCCGCGGTGACCGGGTGCCGGAACAGCTCCCCGAACGGCTCGGCGCCGATGTGTCCGGCGCCGATGTTCTCGTGCCGGTCCTTGTTGCTCCCGCAGGGCGCCTTGGAGTCGTTGCAGTGCACGACCTTCAGGCGGTCGGCGCCGACGACCTCGCCGAAGCGGTCCAGCGCCGCGCGCATGCCCTCCACCGTCGAGATGTCGTGCCCGGCCGCGAACAGGTGCGCCGTGTCCAGGCACACGCCCACCCGCGGGTGCCACTCCAGGGCCTCGAAGTAGGCCGCGAGGTCGTCGACGGTGGCGCACAGCACCTGGCCCTGGCCGGCCATCGGCTCCAGCAGGACCGGGGGGACGTCCTCGCCGACCCTCTCCAGCAGCGGCATCAGCCGTTCCCGGGTGCGGGCCAGGCCCGCCTCGCGTCCGCCGGACACCGCCGAGCCGGTGTGCACCACCACGCCCAGGGCGCCGATCTGCGCGGAGCGTCGCAGCGCGTGCTCCAGGGAGGCGACCGACTTCCCGGCCGTCTCGTCGCCGGGGGTGCCCAGGTTGATCAGGTAGGGGGCGTGCACGAACTTCGGCAGGTCGGTGCGCTCGCGCATCCGGGCGTCCTGTCCGGGGTCGCCGCCGTTGGTCGCCCACCCGCGGGGGTTGGACACGAACACCTGGACCGTCTCGGCGCCGATCTGCTCGGCGTAGGCCAGTCCCTTGTCGGCCATGCCACCGGCCACCGGGACGTGGGCTCCGACCGGGGACGCGGGCCGCCGCTGCTCACTGTTGCTCATCGCCGGTCAAGCCTACGGGGCGCCGGGCGCGGACCGTCCGTGCCGGTGCTCACACCGGCCCGGGGATCCGGCCGGATCCCCGGGCCCGGCGCGCCGTCCCGCGGCGGTCCCGTCCCTCCGGCGGGGACCGGCCGTGAGTGCGCGTTCGCCGCGGGCAGGGGTCCACGCGCCACACCGGCGACGCCCCCGCAGAGCCCGTCAGCCGCACGGCGGGATCGGACGGTTGGAGTGGAACACCCCGTCCGGGTCGAACTCGGCCTTCACCCGGGTCAGCCTCGCGTAGGCCCCGGGGTCGAACACCTCGCGCACCGCCGCCCCGTCCATCGGTCCGAAGCCCAGGGTGGACGAGCGCCCCACCGCCCTGTCGGAGACCAGCCCCGCCGCCCGCTCGCGCAGGGCCTCCGACGCCCCGGGGTCCTCCCCGTCGGCGAACGTCAGCACCGTCAGGGCGTAGGCGGCGTCCCTGTGCCCCACCGCGTTCGCGCTCCCCGGCTCGCGTGCCAGGGCGCCGCCCAGGTGCCGCACCCCGACCACGCACATCGACGGGGCCGTCCCGGCCAGCCGGGTCAGGGCGCCCAGCGACTCCGCGTCCAGTCCGTCGACCAGGACGCTGCGCCCCCGGTACCCGGCCGGGTCATCGTGCTCGTCGAAGACGGCGCCCGACCCGGCGTACGGCAGCTCCGCCAGGGTGTCGGCCAGCACCGGACCGGCCGAGCGCAGGGGCTCCACCAGGGCGGGCCCCTCCCCGGGCGGGCCCGACCAGGCCACCGACACCTGGACGACCAGGCGGTTCCGCATCGCCTCCGGGACGCCCGGGAAGTCGGGGTACGCCAGCATCGAGGCCCCCGACGTCAGCTCCTCCGGGGTCGTCTCCGCCCACCGCCGCCACGCGTCCAGGACACCCGGCTCGGCGGTCGCGTCGAAGTACAGGCTGCCCCCGTAGAGCCGCGCGACCGGGAACAGGCCGATCTCCATCCCGGTGACCACGCCGAACGCGCCGCCTCCGCCGCGCACGGCCCAGAACAGCTCGGGTTCGGCCTCCTCCGTCACCTCGCGCAGCCGTCCGTCGGCCGTCACCATGTCGAGCCGCGCCACGTGGTCGGCGGCGAACCCGTACCGGCGGGCCAGCAGTCCCACGCCCCCGCCCAGCGTGTACGACACCGCGCCCACCCCCGGGGCGCTGCCCGACAGGGGCGCCAGCCCGTACGGCGCGGCGGCGTCGATGACGTCCTGCCACGTGGATCCCGCGCCGACCCATGCCGTCGCCCGGCCGGGGTCCACCCGCACACCGCGCAGGCGGCCGGTGGCGACGAGGACGCCGGCCGGCGGCCGGTCGCCCCCCGCCCCGGCGGCGCCCTCCTGCCGCCGCTCCGTCCCGCCTTCCCCGTCGCCGGCCGCGGCCTCCCCGCCACCGAGACCCGAGCCGAGACCGTGCCCGGTCAGCTGGGCCGCGACCCGCAGGCCCCGCCCGGCGGCCCAGGCCACGGCCGCCCGCACGTCCCCGGCGTCCTGCGCCTCCACCACGGCGACCGGGAGGTGGCGGTCCAGCAGCTGCATCCCCGTGCGGGCCGTCTCGTAGCCCTCCGACCCGGGCGCGTGCACCGGCCCGGCGACGAGGGCCGCCAGGGACTCCGCCGCCCGTGGCGTGCCGCCCCCGGTACCCGCCGGGCCCCGGTCCTTCCCCGCGTTCTGGATCTCCGACATGTCCGCGCTCCACTTCGTCTCGTTCACAGCGCCACCGTAGGAACCGATGCGGTCACAACGTGACCGCGATGTCCGGCAGACTGGATCCATGAGCGAATCGGTCCGCAAGGGGATGCCCCAACGGCTGCTGCGCCTGCTGTCCCTGCTGCAGGCCAGGCGGGAGTGGAGCGGCGCGGAGCTCACCGGGCGCCTCGGCGTCAGCGCGCGCACCCTGCGCCGGGACGTCGAGCGGCTCCGCGACCTCGACTACCAGGTGGAGGGGACCCCGGGAATCTCGGGGGGCTACCGCCTGGCCTCGGGGAACGACCTCCCGCCCCTGCTCCTGGACGACGACGAGGCCGTCGCCATCGCCCTCGGCCTGGTCACCGTCACCGGGGTCCAGGAGAGCGCGCTGCGGGCCCTGGCCAAACTCGAACGCGTCCTGCCGGCCCGGCTGCGCCCGCGCCTGGCCGCCGTCCGGGACACCACGTCCGCGGTGGCCCACCCCGCTGCGCCCGCGAGCGCGGACCCGTCGGTGCTCGGCATGCTCGCCGCCCACCGCCGCGACCGCGTGGTCACCGACTTCGACTACCGGGACCGGTCGGGCGCGGTCCGCTCCCGCCGGGTGGAACCCCACCACCTGGTCTCCCACGGCGGGCACTGGTACCTCATCGCGCACGACACCGCCCGCGACGACTGGCGCACCTTCCGGACCGACCGCATCATCGGGCCCCGGGCCACCCACGGGCGGTTCACCCCCCGGGAGCTGCCCGCGCCCGATCCGGCCGCCCACCTGGTGCGGACGTTCGCCGCGGCGACCTACCTGCACACCACCCGGATCACCGTCCGGATGCCGGCCGCAGACCTGCGCGCCCGCGTCCACGGCCCCTTCCCCGGCTGGATCGAACCCCTGGGGCCGGACACGTGCCTGGTCAGGATCAGCACCGACTCCGTCGACCTGGCCTGCCAGTACGCGCTGGCCGTGCTGGCCCTCGGCGCCGAGTTCGACCTCGACGCCCCTCCCGGGGTGGCCGACCGGCTGCGCGCGCTCGGCGCCCGCCTCGGACACGGCTGCGACCGCTTCGCCGGTCGGCGGGGAGAGCGCTAGTCTCATGGCCGTGAGCTCCTCGACCCAGCACCCCAGCCTGTCCGACGTGATCTCCGCCTTCGAGGAGGTCTATCCGCCCCACTGGGCGGCCTCCTGGGACGCGGTCGGACTCGTGGCCGGCGACCCGGCGCAGGACGTCGCGAAGGTCCTGTTCGCCGTCGACCCGGTCGACGCGGTCGTCGACGAGGCCCTCACCTGGGGCGCGGACCTGATCATCACCCACCACCCGCTGATGCTGCGCGGCGTCACCAGCGTGGCGGCCGACACCCCCAAGGGGCGGGTCGTCCACCGCCTGATCCGCTCGGGAACGGCCCTGTACACGGCGCACACCAACGCGGACACCGCCTCGCCCGGGGTCTCCGACGCGCTCGCCCGCGCCGTCGGCGTCACCGGGCCGCTGCGCCCCCTCGACCCCGACACCACCGACCCCGAGGGCCACCGGGGCATCGGCCGGATCGGCGCCCTCGACCGCCCGGTCGTCCTGCGCGACTTCGCCGCCCAGGTGGCCCGCGCCCTGCCCGCCACGGCCGCCGGGGTCCGCGTCGCCGGCGACCTGGACCGCGTCGTGGGCACCGTCGCCGTGTCCGGGGGAGCGGGGGACTCCCTGCTCGGCGCCGCCCGCGCCGCCGGGGTCGACGTGTTCGTCACCTCCGACCTGCGCCACCACCCCGCCTCGGAGTTCGTGGAGAACCCGGGCGGCCCGGCCCTGATCGACACCGCCCACTTCGCCAGTGAGTGGCCCTGGCTCGCGGACGGGGCGGCCCGTCTCGTGGACGCACTCGGGCGCGCGGGGCAGCCCGGGGGGACTAACGTGGAGACACGCGTCTCGACGACGGTGACGGACGCCTGGTCACAGGCCTTGCCGCACGTCTGAGAGCACACCGCCCCGCGAGGGGCGGCCCCGACACCAATTGCACAGAGCCGCACAGAGTAGGGCGCGGGCGGCGTTCTCGCCTTCCCCAGCCACCCCAGGAGACGTGTACAAGTGAAAGCCGAACCCGCCGCACAGGCCAGACTGCTCCACCTCCAGGAACTGGACTCCGAGCTCCAGCTCCTGGCCCACCGGGCCCGCACCCTGCCGGAGATCGCCGAGGCGGCCGGGCTCAAGGAACGCGCCGACCGGCTCGAGACCGACCTGATCGCCGCGCAGACGAAGGTCTCCGACGTCGAACGCCAGCAGCGCAAGGCCGAGAGCGACGTGGACCAGGTGCGCAGCCGCGCCGACCGGGACGCCAAGCGCCTGGAGTCGGGCCAGATCACCAACGCCAAGGAGCTGCAGAACCTCCAGTCCGAGATCGCCTCGCTGGGCCGCCGCCAGGCCGAGCTGGAGGAGGTCGTCCTGGAGGTGATGGAGCGGGCGGAGGCGCTGGACGCCACGGTGGCCCGCCTGACCGCCGAGCGCGAGGAGGCCGTCGCCGAGCACACCGCGGTGGTCGCCCGCCGCGACACCGCCGCCGCCGAGATCCAGTGGGACCGCACCCGCGTCGCCCAGGACCGCGAGCGCGTGGCGGGGGAGATCCCCGCCGACCTGCTGGCCCTCTACGACAAGCTGCGCGCCCAGTACGACGGGATCGGCGCCGCGCCGCTGCGCTACGGCCGCTGCGGCGGCTGCAAGCTCGCCCTGAGCACGGTCGAGCTCAACGACATCCGCGCCCACGCCGCCGACGAGGTCGTGCGCTGCGAGGACTGCCGCCGCATCCTGGTGCGGACCGAGGAATCCGGTCTGGGGGGCCGGACCGAGCAGTGAGCACCGGCTGGGGAGCCCCCGACACCGCCCCGACCCGGCTCGTCCTGCTCCGACACGGGCAGACGCCCCTGTCGGTGGAGGGGCGCTTCGCGGGCCGGGGCGACATCCCCCTCACCGAGGAGGGCCGCGCGCAGGCCGGGGCGGCCGCGCGCCGCCTGGCCGCGCGGCCGATCGACGCCGTGGTGTCCTCGCCCCTGCTGCGCGCCAGGGACACGGCGGCCCGCGCCGCGGAGGAGCTCGGACTGCCGGTCGAGGTGGACGAGGGGTTCGTGGAGACCGACTTCGGCGCGTGGGAGGGACTGACGTTCGCCGAGGCCCGTGAGCGCGCGCCCGAGGCGGTCGACCGCTGGCTGGCCGACCCCGAGGTCGGGCCGCCGGGCGGGGAGAGCTTCGCGGCGGTCGCCCGCCGGGTCGCGAAGGCCCGCGACGCGCTGGTCGAACGCCACCGCGGGCGCACCGTCCTCGTGGTCACGCACGTGACCCCCATCAAGCTGACGGTGCAGCAGGCCGTCCTGGCGCCGCTGGCCGCGCTGTACCGGATGCACCTGGACACGGCCTGCCTGACCGAGGTGGACGTCTTCTCCGACGGGCCGATGCTCGTGCGCTCCCTCAACGACACCGCCCACCTGGCCCCCGTCCGGGACGGGGCGGGCCGGGAAGGACCGGAACGGGCGTAGAATGCGGGGCGAGGGGAGTCGGCCAGACGGTCGCGGACCGCGCCAGGTGCGCGGGTTCGAGGAAAGTCCGGACTCCACAGGGCAGGGTGGTCGGTAACACCGACCCGGGGCGACCCGCGGGACAGTGCCACAGAAAACAGACCGCCACCGCTCGCGGTGGTAAGGGTGAAACGGTGGTGTAAGAGACCACCAGCGCCCGGAGTGATCCGGGCGGCTTGGTAAACCCCACCCGGAGCAAGGTCAAAAAGGGAGCCTCCGGGCTCCTGCGCGGATGTTCGAGGGCGGCCCGCCCGAGTCCGCGGGTAGACCGC
Source organism: Nocardiopsis sp. NPDC055824 (assembly GCF_053616335.1). Taxonomy (NCBI): domain Bacteria; kingdom Bacillati; phylum Actinomycetota; class Actinomycetes; order Streptosporangiales; family Nocardiopsidaceae; genus Nocardiopsis; species Nocardiopsis sp. NPDC055824. Next base: position 10,974 of record NZ_JBSHDN010000106.1, on the reverse strand, counting down.
ACCGAGGCCGTCGGCAACGGCGGCCCCAGATGGATGACCGTCCGGTCCCTCCGGGGACCGACAGAATCCGGCTTACCGGCCGACTCCCCCCTCCACACCTTCCTGACCTGCGAATACCCGGAAATTCGCTCGCGGGTCCGCCCCCACCGACACCCCTGTTCATCTGCGGATGCCTTGCCCTGTCCGGGCTTGACCCGGGACGGACGCGGGATGGATCGCGGGGCCGGCGGCAGGCCGGGAAAGCAGGTGGCGAGGTAGAGGCAGGTCTTCCCGCACCTTGGATCCGGACGGGCGGGCTCAGCCCGAGGCGTGCAGGTCTTCCGTCCCGCGCCCCTCCGGTTCCCGGGGGAGGATCACCGGTACTCCTTCCGGCTGCCGATGCGGTGGACCATCACCACCGCCCACACCGTCACCGCGGCCAGGACCCCCCACCACGCCCACAGCGCCCACATCAGCCAGTGGCCGCCCACCGTCGTCGTGCCCAGACCGAGGGCCGCCAACGACATCGAGGTGGAGACCACCAGGCATCCGACCACACGGCGGATTCGTGTCATCTCGTCCATGAGCCGTCTCCTTGCTCGGGGGTGGGAGCGGGACCCGGGACATCCTTTCTACAGCAGGCCTTCCCCCTCCACGTTCTCTGTCGGCCTGCCCGGCACCGGGGCCGGCGCTCCGGCCCGAGGCCCTCGCGGAGCCCCCCGCGGGGAACGCACGGCCGCACCGACGGCGCGGGGCCGCGACGAACGGCGGTGCGCTGTCCGGACCGGGCCGCGGATGGTGGGGCGGCGGCCTCGATCGGCCCGCCGCCGCCCCCGCCCGGAGCCCTGCCGGGCCCCGGGCGGGGGTGCGACGCGCGCGGCGCGTGGGAACCCTGGGGCGCGGGAAGTCCTATGGGTACAGGCATACAGCCTGCCGGTGATGGCCTGCCGCCCATGCGCACCGATAGATTGGCCCTTGCGCTCCATACCCCGGGCCGAGTGCCGGAGCGCGTGCGTCCGTGGGCCGACGTCCGGGGTCGACGGCCCGACGGGCATCCGCGTTCACGGGAATGGGTGACTCTTGTTCGACTCCACCGTCTTCTGGGTGGTCCTCTTCGGCCTGCCGGTCCTGGCCATCGTGGCGATCGTCATGCTCGCCTCCTACCAGGCCTCAGGCGTTCAGCAGGACGAGCGTGACGACGCGCCCGGCGACGACTCCTCCAACAGCTGATCCCCGTCCGCACCCGGTCGGGGGTGCGGAACGGGATCGCCCACGCCCTGCACAGGACGGAACTCCCCGGTCGCGGTGTCCAGCAGGTGGACCCTCGCCGTCTCCAGGTCGTAGTACATCCCCGACAGCTCCAGGTCGCCCGACTCCACGCGTTCGCGCACCACCGGGTATCCCATGAGGTTGCCGAGCTGCTCCTCCACGTTGGCCTGGGCGAGCCGCCTCAGCGCCTCCGCGGCGGGCAGGCCGGCCAGGGCCCCGGACGCCTCCCCCGCCCGCACCAGGCTCTCGTGCCCGTTCGCCAGCCAGCGGCACATGTGCGAGGTCTGCGCGTCCCCGGGCTCCTGGTGGGCCTTCTCCAGGAGCGCCTTCATGGCGCCGCAGTGCGAGTGTCCGCACACCACGATCGACGGCACCCGCAGGACGTTCACCGCGTACTCGACCGCCGCACCCACCGACACGTCGCCGGGGGTTCCCCGCCTGGGCACCAGGTTGCCGACGTTGCGGACGGTGAACAGGTCGCCGGGGCCGCTCGAGGTGATCAGGTTCGGCACCACCCGCGAGTCGGCGCAGGTGATGAACAGCGCGGTCGGGTGCTGTCCGTGGGACAGCCGGCCCATCAGCGACCGCATCCGGTCGGCGGTGCTGGAGTGGTACTCGCGGGCGCCGGCCGTGAGCAGGCCCAGGGGGTTGACCTCACGCGCGGTCTCCTCGGGGACACGGCGCATGCCCCACGGCGCCCACCAGCGCGCCAGGCCGCCGGGCGCGGTCTTGGAGGCGGGGGCGGAACTGGTGGAGCTGCGCGCGTACCACCTCTCGTGCACCTCGTCGATGTCGACGGCGCCCCCGGTGCGCTCGTGGTCCACGCGCCAGGCGTGGATGGCCTCGAACGCGGCGTGGTCCATGAAGTCCACGTGCAGGTCCAGGTCGACCTGGGCGCCCTCGGGGACGGTGCGCAGCACGTGGGCGAGCCGAGGCACCCCGAGGAAGGTGAGCGAGCCGTGCACCGTGACGTGGACGCGGCTGTCGCGCTCCTCCGTGGTCACGGTCAGCTTGGTGAGCCTGCGCAGGGACACGATCATGGCCAGGGCGAAACCGATGAACACCCCCTCCATGAGGCCCAGGAGCACCACGCCGAACAGGGTCACCAGGTACACGCTGGCCTCGTGGTGGCGCCGCAGGTTGCGCAGGTGGGCGATCGAGACCATCTGGACGCCGATGAACACCAGGAGCGCGGCCAGCGCGGCCATCGGGATCAGCTCGACCACGTGTGCGAAGAAGGCGACGAACAGAAGGATCCACACACCGTGCAGGATGGTGGACCGGGGCGTGTGCGCCCCGGCGCGCACGTTGGCGGTGCTGCGCACGATCACGCCCGCGACGGGCAGGCCGCCCAGGGCGCCGCTGACGGTGTTGGCCGCGCCCTGGCCGAAGAGCTCCCGGTTGAGCATGATCCGGCGGCCGTTGTGCAGGCGGTCCACGGCGATCCCGGCGAGGAGGGACTCGACACTGGCGACCAGGGCGACCGTGGCGACGCCGACGGCGATGCCGTGCCACTGCCCGGCCGCGGGGAGCACCGGTCCGTTCCAGGCGTCCGCCAGGGAGTCCGGGAGGGAGACGGTCTCGACCCTCCAGCCCCCGACGGTCGCGATGGCGGTCGCGGTGCCCACCGCGACCAGCGCGGCCGGGACCACCGCCGGGCGCAGCCTCCCGAAGGACGGCAGCTTGTTCCAGGTGAACATGATCGCGATGGTGATGACCCCGACGGCGACGGCGGCGGAGTGGTTGTGCGCGATCTGGTGGGGGAGGTCGGCGATGTTGGCCACCGCCGAGCTCTGCGGGGCCCCGCCCAGGACCACGTGCAGCTGGGCCAGGGCGATGGTGACGCCCACCCCGGCCAGCATGCCGTGCACGACGGCGGGGGAGACGGCCAGGGCCGCGCGGGCGATGCGCACGGCCCCGAGGACGAGCTGGACCAGACCGGCGAGCAGGGTGATCAGGCAGGTCACCCGCCAGCCGTAGGTCGCGATGAGGTCGGCGACGATGATCGTCAGCCCGGCGGCCGGGCCGCTGACCTGCACCATCGAACCGCCGACGAGTCCGGCGACGATACCGCCGACGACGGCGGCGATGATTCCTGCGATGAGCGGGGCGCCTGAGGCGACGGCGATCCCGAGTGACAGTGGGACGGCGACCAGGAAGACCACCAGGGAGGCGCCGACGTCGGCGGCGACCCCCTTGCGGTCCTTGTGGCTGCCCGGTGGCGCCGCGGTTGCGGGCGGTGCGTCGGGCTGTACTCCCTGGGCGTCGTTGCGCATGGTTGCTCCGTTCGGGTTGGACCAGGCAAATGAGGCGTAGGCGCACGGGGACGACGGTGTCCGGATCGGGGGGTGTGCGGGTGAACGCGTGAACACGACGGAACCCCGAAGGGTCGCCTGTCAATCACCAACTGTAGTCAACTTCCGTAGCTCAGGGTTACCATCTGTTGTGGTTTCCGTGACTGTTTTCCCGGCTTCACAAGGCGTGGGGACAAATCAGGACAGAAAAAACACCGAGGTGACGGGGTTGTCCCGTGCACCTCGGTGATGTGAAGCGGTGGGGCCGGACGGGGTCCGGCGGCGCGGGCCGGTCACGGCGCGTCAGCGCCGTCCGGACCGCACCGGTTCAGCGGAAGCGGCCGTCCTCGTACCCGCCCTCGTAACGCTCCTGGCCGTACCCCCGCTGGTCGTAGGGCTGCTCGGGCGGGTAGGGGCCCGGCGCCCCGGGACCGTCCGGCCGTCCCTCGTCGCCGTGCTGTTGCCACCCGTCCAGCGGCGGGTAGCCGCCGTAGTCGGGCTGCGACTGCTGTGGCTGCTGGGCCGGGTAGGAGCCGCCCAGCATCTCGGAGTAGCCGCTGCCCGGACCGCCGGGGCCGGACGGCCGCCCGAACCGGTCCCCCTGGTCCTGGTAGCCGCCGTAGCCCGGCGGGACCTCGCCGCGCAGCTGCTCGGCGGGATAGCCGCCCGTGGGCGGGAGCGGGGGGTAGCCCTGCGGGCCGCCCGGGTACGGAGTGCCGTCCTGTCCGCCCGGGTGTCCGGGGTGGCCGACGGGTCCGCCGTTGAAGGGGGAGGGCACGCCGGGCGCCGGAGCCTCCCGCTCGGGTCCGGCATGGGAGCCGGGCGCCGCCGGTCCGCCGGCGGATCCGGGGCCTCCCGGCAGCCCGGGGCCGCCGCCCTGCACGCCGGGAACGGTGGGCGCGCTCGGGGAGCCGAACGTGCCGCCGCTCTCACCCCACAGGGGGGTGTTGCCGTCGGGGTAGGAGGGGCGCTGGTGGTTGCCGGTGTCGTAGGAGGACCGTGTGTGGTTGCCGGTGTCGTAGCCGGAGCGGGTGAAGGAGTCGGTGTCGTAGGAGGGGCGGGTGTGGGTGCCGGTGTCGTAGGAGGGGCGGGTGTGGGTGCCGGTGTCGAACTCGGGGAGTCCGGTGCCCGCGTGGTCCCCCCGGGTGTGGTTGCCGGTGTCGTAGGAGGGCCGCGTGTGGGTGCCCGTGTCGTAGCCGGGGAGTCCGGTGCCCGCGTGGTCCCCCCGTGTGTGGGTGCCGGTGTCGTAGTCGGATCGGGTGAAGGAGTCGGTGTCGTAGGAGGGGCGGGTGTGGGTGCCGGTGTCGAACTCGGGGAGTCCGGTGCCCGCGTGGTCCCCCCGGGTGTGGTTGCCGGTGTCGTAGGA
>NZ_JBSHDN010000106.1:0-5969 GCF_053616335.1 Nocardiopsis sp. NPDC055824 | reverse complement strand
GGAGGGCCGCGTGTGGGTGCCCGTGTCGTAGCCGGGGAGCCCGGTGCCCGCGTGGTCCCCCCGTGTGTGGGTGCCGGTGTCGTAGTCGGATCGGGTGAAGGAGTCGGTGTCGTAGCCGCCCTCGGACCGGGGGGCCGCCGGGTAGCCGCCGCCCAGGGGGTCCGCGGAGCCGCTCCCGCCGAACGGGGGCGTCGTCGCGCCGGACCCGGGGGAGGAGGGGCCGCCGTAACCGAAGTCGGAGCGCTGGTGTGCGCCGGTGTCCATGCTGGACCATATCGGCGAGTCGACGTCGGAGCCGTGCGCCGGGGTCGTGGCCCGGAACCCCGGGGAGAGCGGGTCGCTCGCGGCCGGGCTCTCCGGGCGGCCCGCGCCCTGGTGGTCCGACCGGCCCGGCGAGGCGCCGCCGTAGGACGGGAGGCCGCCGAGCGGGGAGCCGGTCCCCGGCGCCGGGCCGGAACCGCCGAGCGGGTCGCGCGAGTCCGGGGTTCCCAGGGGGGAGGGGCCCGCCAGGGGGTCGGTCCGCGGCTGGGAGTAGGAGGCCCCGGGCGTCCACGAGCCCGAGCCGAGCGGGTCGTCGTCCCGGGGGGCGGAGGCCGCGGGTGCGGCGTGCTGTGCCGGGGGCAGGCCCTGCGCGGGCGCGGCCCCCTGGGGCGAGGTGAGGGCGGAGCGCTCCGGACGCGGCGGGAGCGCGCGCTCGTCCGGGCCGAGCGGGTCCGGCCCGGCCGCGCCGGACTGTCCGTGCCTGCCGGACCGCCCCGCCGGCTCGTCCGGCTGGGGGGAGGCCTGCTCCTGCCCCAGGCTCGCCAGCATCGCCAGGTCGGCGGAGGGGCCGCCGGCCCCGGTCGCCGCGGGCAGGATCGTGGTCGCCCCGGGGGGACCGGTCTCCTCCTCGAAGTCCTCGTACCCGTCGTCGTAGTCGTCTTCCTCGTACTCGTACGCGGTGACGCTGGGGCTCCGGTCCTCGCGGTCGCCGCGGCGGCCGCGGGGCTCCGAGGAGCGCTGGGCCGGGCCGTCCTCGCTCAGGCTGGACCAGAAGTCGTTGTCGGACAGGCCGTCCGCGTCGTCATCGTCGTCCCAGTCGACCTCGCGCTTGCGCCGGCCCTTGGAGCGCCTCTCCGACCGGCCGCCGCCGTCCTGGTGCCCGCGGCGGGACCGCCCGCGCGGTGCGGGTTCCTCGTCGCCGCGGTCCTCGGGGAGGTCGCGTTCCTGTGCGCGGTCGGGGTCGCGACCGGAGTCCTCGGTGTCGTCGTACTCGTATTCGTCGTCGTAGTCGTCCTCGCGGGAGCCGACGCTCAGAGCGCGCATGCCCAGCAGGAGCAGGACGAGCACGGCGAGCACGACGATGACGGCGATGATGATGATGACGGTGACGGTCATGGTCTACGCACTACCTTGGGGAGGTCGGCCGCGCCCGGGTCGCACCGGGGACCGGAGTGTCGGGAACCGGCCGGGGATGTGCGGCGGCCGCCTGGTTCCGTGATGGCCCGGTCTGTCCGACCTGCGTGGCACGAGGGGTGCAGGTGGTCCGGTGCGGTTCCAGGTCGGTGCGCCGCGCGGCGAGTGGACGGGAATCGGTCATCTGAAATGGGGCGAGGGGCACTGCCCCACTGTATGCGCTGTCGCGCCCCGTGTGCAGAGGGCGACGGATGCTTCCTGGGCGGATCCCCGTGGCCCCGGTTTCCCGTGGCCACGGGGATCCGGGGCGCCGGAGAGGATCTCCTATGGCCTATGTCACCCGGCGTTGGTCGTGACCAGGGACCCGCGGGCGACGGCCTGGTCGGCGATGGCGTCCAGGGCCGCGTCCAGCGACGCGCCCTCCGGCAGGTCCAGCGGGTTCGCCAGCGCGTACACGGTGAACCTGTACTCGTACGACGCCTCCGGTTCCGGGCACGGCGCCCCGTACTCCGCGACGCCCTGGGAGTTCTGCCCCTGCTTGGCGTCGGCCGGAACGCTGTTCTGCCGCAGCTCCACCAGCTGCGGGTCCAGGTCGTAGACCACCCAGAACACCTGGGCCACCTGGGGGTCGTCGACCACCAGGGCGATGGAGCCCGCCTCGTCGGGCAGCCCCGACCAGCTCAGCGGCGGCGAGGACGCCTCCTGCGCCTCCTGCTCCCCACCGTCCGCCGAAGCGCCGTCCGAGGCCCCCTCGCAGGTGTAGGCCGCCGGAAGCGGCTGCCCCTCCTGCATCAGGGGGCTGGTGACGTTGATGTCGTCGGGCATGTCACCGTTCTGCCCCGGGGCGAGGATGCCGCAACCCGTGGTCAGGACCAGTGCGGCCCCCGCCGCCACCGCGCCCGCGAGCGCTGCGGGGGACGTGCGGGCCGTGCGCGCACCGGTGGACCGGGGGGAGGGGAGGGCCGGGAACAATGGGAACTCCTGCTGGACTTTCGGGCCGTGGAGGCGGGACTCGCTGTGGACCGGCACGGCGTCGGGAGGACACCCGGCGCCGGGCTCGGGGAGGGAACGCGGGGGAGCCGCCACAGGGCTCCGGCGACACGTTCCTGAGCGAACCCTACTGTGGTCAGGCGGGCGTTCGGGCGGCCGTCCCGGCCCGCGGCCCGCCCGCGGGCCCGGGAGCGGGCCCGCCGGAGCACGGCTCCGCGCACTCCCCGGCCGGATCGGTGATCATGGGTCGGTGCGGTTCTCCATCCTTGGGCCCCTCCTGGTGCACGACGCGACCGGAAGGCCCGTCACCATCGGCGGCGCGCGGCTGCGCGTCCTCCTCTGCCTCCTCCTGCTCCGCGCCGGGCGGCGCGTGCCCGTCGAACAGCTCGTCGACGGCATCTGGGCGGGCGACCCCCCGGCCTCGGCGGGCAACGCCCTCCAGGCGCTCGTCTCCCGCCTGCGCCGGGCCCTGGGCACAGGCGCCGCCGTCGACGGCGACGGCACGGGCTACCGGCTGGACGTCGACCCCGGACAGGTCGACCTCGACCGCTTCGAGGACCTGGCCGCGAAGGGCAGGGCCCGCCTCGCCGCAGGTCGGCCCGCCGACGCCGAACGGGACCTGGGCGCGGCGCTCGCCCTGTGGCGGGGGCCGGCGCTGTCCGACCTGACCGCGCACGGCATCGCCGAGGACATCGCGCTGGGCCTGGCCGAGACCCACCGGTCCGCGGCCGAGGACCACCTGGCGGCCCGCGCCGACCTCGGCCACCACGCCGAGATCCTGCCCCGCGTCGAGGCGCTCGCCCGGCGCGAGCCGGACCGAGAGCGCCCCGTCGAGCTGCTCATGCGGGTGCTGGCCGCGACCGGGCGCACGGCGGACGCCCTGGCCGCCTACGAGCGCTTCCGCGGCCGCCTCGCCGACAACCTGGGCCTGGACCCCTCGCCCCAGCTGCGCGACACCCACCTGCGGCTGCTGCGCGGCGAGTTCGACGCGCCCTCCCCCGAGCCCGCGACCCCGCCGAACCTGCACCTGCCCGCCACCCTGACCGGTTTCGTGCCGCGCGACACCGAGCTGGGGACCGCCGTGGGCCTCCTCACCACCGGGCGCCTGGTCACCCTGACCGGGCCCGGCGGGGCGGGGAAGACGCGCCTGGCGATCGAGGCCGCCACCGCCCTGGCCGCACGCGCTCCGCACCTGCTCGCCCGGGGAGGCTGGTTCGTCGAACTCGCGTCCAGGTCCGGCGCCGACGTCCCGGACGCCCTGGCCGGCGCCCTGGGACTGCGCGAGTACGCCATGCTCCGGGCGGCGTCCTCCCGGGCGCCGGTCCCCCCGCTGGAACGGGTCGTCTCCCACATCGGCGACCGTCCCGCGCTCATCGTGCTCGACAACTGCGAGCACCTCGTCGAGGACGTGGCCAGGGCCGTGGAGCCCCTTCTCGCCCGCTGCCCCCGCCTGCGCGTCCTGACCACCTCCCGCGAACCCCTCGGCGTCCCGGGCGAACAGCTCATGCCCGTGCCCTCCCTGGCGCTGCCGCCCGAGGGTGCCGACGCCGCGAAGGCCGTCACCTACCCCTCCGTCGCCCTGTTCGCCGAGCGGGCCGCCTCGGTGCGCCCCGGCTTCGCCGTCACGCCCGGCAACGTCGCCCACGTCGTCCGCGTGGCGCGGGAGCTGGACGGCATGCCCCTCGCCCTGGAGCTGGCCGCCGCCAGGCTGCGCTCCATGACCGCCGCCCAGCTCGCCGAGAGGCTGTCCGACCGTTTCCGGCTGCTCACCGGGGGCAGCCGGGGCGCGCTGCCGCGCCACCGCACGCTGAGGGCCGTCGTCGACTGGAGCTGGGAACTCCTCGACGAACCCGAGCGGCGCCTGCTGCGGCGCCTGTCGGTCTTCGCCGGCGGCGCGACCCTGGAGGCCGTCGAGCGGCTCTGCGCCGACCCCGCACCGGGCCCCGGCACGGAGGGACGGGTGGACGGCCGGGACGTGTGGACCGTCCTGTTCTCCCTGGTGGACAAGTCGCTCGTGATCGCCGAGAACCCCGTCGGCGACGACGCCCCGCCCCGCTACCGGCAGTTGGAGACCGTCCGTGCCTACGCCGCCGAGAGGCTGGCCCTCAGCGGTGAGGAGGTGCGCGTGCGCGACACCCACGCGCGCCACGTCCGCGACCTGTGGCGCGCGGCGGACCCGCTCCTGCGCGGGCGGCGCCAGGGCGAACTGCTCGCGCGCCTGGCCCCCGAGTCCGCGGACCACGGCGCGGCGGTGCGGTGGGCGGTGGAGCGCGCGGACGCCGGGCTCGCCCTGGACCTGGTCGAGCACACCCAGTGGTACTGGACCCTGGGAGGGTCCTGGCGCCGGCTGGTCCGCTGGTCGGAGGCGGTCCTGGACATGCTCGGCGGCCGCGTCCCCGAGGGCAGGGCCGTCGCCTACGCCAGCTGCCTGTTCCACCGGGCGGGCGACGGTTCGACGCACCACGCCACGGTGGAGGCGGCCATCAGGGAGGTCGAGGAGGTCGTCGCGTCGTCGGGCGGGCGGGTCGAGCGCCATCCCGTGCTCGTCCACTGCCTGCTGTACAGGGCGATGCTCCAGGGGCGGTCCGGTGACGCCTACGAGCGCCTGGCCGCGGCCCTGGACCAGCCCGACCCCTGGATGCGCGCGATGGTGCGCGTCCTGCTGTCCCTGCTCGACGCCGTCACCGGCCACACCGGGGAGTCCGCGGACAAGGCGGAGGCCGCACTGGAGGAGTTCCGTGCCTGCGGCGACGCCTGGGGCGCGTGCCAGGCGCTCGCCCAGCTGGTGGACGTGTACCGCTTCGAGGACCTCGAACGCTGCCGCGAGCTGCTGACCGACGGGATGCGGCTGGCCTCGGAGTCGGGCCTGACGGGGATGGCGGCGGTGTTCCGGGTCCGACGGGCCCAGACCCTCACCGACCTCGGGGAGCTGGATGCGGCCCGCCGGGACCTGGGGGCGCTGTCCGACTTCGAGGACCCGGTCCAGGACGAGCACAGGGTGCTGCTGTCGCTGGCGGAGGCGCACTGGCTCGGCGAGGCAGGGGAGCTGGAGCGCGCCCGCGAGGTCGTCGACCGGATGCGGCAGGAGCTGAGCGGCCTGGGCGGGTTCTCACCGGTCTACCTGGAGGGGGGCCTGGGGGCCATGTCCGCGCTCCTGCACTGGAAGGCCGGAGAGCGGGAGGCGGCCTGGCGGGACATCGGCCGCGCGTGGTGGACGGCCTCCCACGGGCTGCGCCCCGTCTGCGCGGAGATCCTGGACGTCTTCGCGATGATGCTGGCGGGGGAGGAACCGCGCCGGGCGGCCCGCATGCTCGGGTACGCCGAGGGGCTGCGCGGCGTCCCCGACCGCACCACCCCGTTCGTGGTGCGGGCGCGGGAGCGGGTACGCGCGGAACTGGGCGGGGCCGCGTACGAGCGGCTGGCCGCGGAGGCGAGGGGCACGGACGAGGACGAGGTCCTGGCGGGTGTGGGCGAGTGGCTGGCCCCGCTCGTGCCCGACCACAGGCCGGGGAGCCGGCGCTCCGGCCGGTGACCGGACGGGGGCCGGAGGGGCCGCGCCGCCCCCGGGGCCCGGGGGGGGGCGC
>NZ_JBSHDN010000105.1:0-21614 GCF_053616335.1 Nocardiopsis sp. NPDC055824 | reverse complement strand
GCGTCTGCGTTTCCGCTTTGTTGTGTCTTTACTTTATCAGGTGTTCCGCGCCCCGCCAAATCGGCGGTTTGTGGCGGTTCTGATCGGGGTAAAGCCCGTTTGCTTCGTCTGCTTTTGTCCGAATGGACTGGGCTTTTGAAGCGACTCCCTGAGTTTACATGGCCCGAACAGTGCTCGAACCGCGAGGCTCGGAGGACCGTACCGGTGATGACTCTGGGAGAGACCGGCCCGTCCGCGGAGATTCCGCGTCCGTCTCGCTCGGTCTTGACCAACTGTACCCCTGCGCCGGAGTCCTCGTGACGCGTTCCGGGGAATCCGTCCGTGTGGTGTGTCCCGCTCCCCTCCGCCCGCGCGGGCGGGACCGGGACACACCGGCACACGTCGGCGTCAGAGCTTCTCGATCGGGGCGTACTTGACGAGGAAGTCCTTCTCGCCGATGTCGGCGCCGAAGTCGATGCGGGCCTTGGTCTTGTCACCTGTGCCCTCGACGAGCTGTACCCGGCCCATGCCGAACGAGTCGTGGTTGACCAGGTCGCCCACGCCGAGCGTCGGCGCCTCCTTGCCGGCGCCGCGGCGCGGACCTCCGCCGAAGGTGCTGCCGAACCCGCCGGAACCGCGCCCGCCGCCGATGCCGCGGCTGGGCGGGGCGGCCAGGCTGGACTCCGCCCTGCGCCAGTCGACCAGGGAGGCGGGGATCTCGTCCAGGAACCGCGAACCCGGGTTGTAGGAGGGCGTCCCCCAGGCGCTGCGCACCGCCGCGCGGCTGACGTAGAGGAGCCGCTGGGCGCGGGTCAGGCCCACATAGGCCAGTCGCCGCTCCTCCTCAAGCTGCGTCTTGTCGCCCAGCGTGCGGGTGTGCGGGAAGACGCCGTCCTCCATGCCGGTGAGGAACACCGCGGGGAACTCCAGCCCCTTGGCCGCGTGCAGGGTCATCAGGGTGACGACGCCGCCGGTGTCGTCCGCGTCGGGGATCTGGTCGGTGTCCGCGACGAGGGAGATCCGCTCCAGGAAGTCGACCAGCGTCGGCTCCCCGGGATCGAGGGTGCCGGAGGGGACGGCGCCGTCCTCCTCGTCCTCGTCCGGGGGCTCCTCCTCCAGGAGCGCGGCGAAGGTGTGCTCGAACTCCCTGGCCACGTCCACGAACTCCTCCAGGTTCTCCACCCGGCTCTCGTCCTGGAGGTCCTTGGACTCGGCGAGCTCGGAGAGGTACCCGGTCTTGCTCAGCACCGCCTCGACGACCTCGGCGGGCGTGCTGCCCGGCACCGCCTCGGCCAGCTCGTCGAGCAGGGCGGTGAAGTTCTGCACCGCCTTGACCGAGCGGGTCACGATCCCCGGCGCCTCGTCCACCCTGCGCAGCGCCCTGGAGAAGGAGATGCGCTCGCGTGCGGCGAACAGCTCCACCGCCTCCTCCGCCCGCGCCCCGATCCCGCGCTTGGGCACGTTGAGGATGCGCCGCAGGCTGACCGTGTCCTCGGGGTTGGCCAGCACCCGCAGGTAGGCGAGGATGTCGCGGATCTCCTTGCGCTCGTAGAAGCGCACGCCGCCGACGATCTTGTACGGCAGGCCGGTGCGGATGAACACGTCCTCGAACACGCGGGACTGCGCGTTGGTCCGGTAGAACACGGCGACCTGGCTGGGCGTGACCGTGCCCTCGTCGGTGAGCTTGTCGATCTCGCCGACCACGAACGCGGCCTCGTCGTGCTCGTTGTCGGCGACGTAGCCGGTGATGGCCGGGCCGTCGCCCTGCTCGGACCACAGGTTCTTGGCCGGGCGCCCCTCGTTGCGGTCGATGACCGCGTTGGCCGCCGAGAGGATGTTCTGGGTGGAGCGGTAGTTCTGCTCCAGGAGGATGGTCCGCGCGCTGGGGAAGTCCCGCTCGAACTCCAGGATGTTGCGGATGGTCGCGCCGCGGAACGCGTAGATGGACTGGTCCGCGTCGCCGACCACGCACAGCTCGGCGGGCGGCACCACGCCGGTGTCGGAGTCCTCGGCCGCGCCGACCAGCTCGCGGACGAACGCGTACTGGGCGTGGTTGGTGTCCTGGTACTCGTCGACCATGACGTGTCGGAAGCGGCGCCGGTAGTACTCGGCGACGTCCGGGAACATCTGGAAGAGGTTGACGGTGACCATGATCAGGTCGTCGAAGTCCATGGCGCCCGCCTCGTGCAGGCGCCGCTGGTAGAGCTGGTAGGCCTCCGCCAGCTTCTTCTCCTGCTCGGTCTGGGCCTGCTCGGCGGCCGTGTCGTAGTCGACCAGCTCGTTCTTGAGGTTGGACACCTGGAAGGAGAACGACTTGGGCGGGAACCGCTTGGGGTCGAGGTCCATCTCCTTGCAGACCAGCTGCATCAGCCGCGCGGAGTCCGCGGAGTCGTAGATGGTGAAGCTGCTGGGGTAGCCGAGCCTGTGCGCCTCCCTGCGCAGGATGCGCACGCACGCCGAGTGGAACGTCATCGTCCACATGGTGTTCGCGGCACGGACGCCGAGGAGGGCCTGGATGCGCTCCTTCATCTCGGCGGCGGCCTTGTTGGTGAAGGTGATCGCGAGGATCTCACCGGGGCGGACGCCGCGCTCGGCCATGAGGTGGGCGATGCGGTGCGTCAGGACGCGGGTCTTGCCCGATCCGGCGCCCGCCACGATCAGGAGCGGTGCGCCGCTGTGGGTGACGGCGTCGCGCTGGGGACCGTTCAGACCTTCGAGAAGCTGCTCTTGGGAGGACACTCCTCCAGGTTACGGCCGCCCGGGGACGGCGGTGTCCCGGTCACCGGAGGCGCCTCCGCACGTTCTGCCCGTTTCGCGGGTGAAAGTGCGCTGACCGGCGGCCTAGGCTGTTTTAGTACGGGTCCCCGGCGGGGGACCGCGGTTGTCTCGGGGGGAGTTTCCTTGACCATGCGTGTGTTCGTCGACTGCGATCCGGGGATCGACGACGCCGTCGCTCTCGCCTACCTGGCCGCGCGCCCGGAGGTGGAGATCGTCGGGATCGGTGCGGTCTTCGGCAACAACAGCGTCGACATCACGGCGGACAACGCGCTGCGGCTCCTGGAGCTGTACGGCCGTCCGGACGTGCCCGTGGCGGTCGGCGCCGCCCGGCCGCTGGTGCAGGCTCCCCGCCTCGCCGCGCACGTCCACGGCGGCAACGGCCTGGGCGACGTGGAGCTGCCCGCGCCCGCGGGCAAGCCGGTCGCGGAGTCCGCTGCCGAGCTGCTGGTGCGTCTGGTCCGCGAGGCCCCGGGGGAGATCGACGTCCTGGCGGTGGGCCCGCTCACCAACATCGCGATCGCGCTGGGGCTGGAGCCGCGGCTGCCGGAGCTGGTGCGGCGCCTCGTGGTGATGGGGGGCGCGGTGCGGGCCCCCGGCAACGTGACCTCGCACGCCGAGGCGAACATCAACAACGACCCCGAGGCCGCGGAGGCGGTGTTCGCGGCCGGGTTCGACCTGGACCTGGTGGCGCTGGACATCACCATGAAGACGGTGGCGACGCCCGAGTGGCTGTCCGACCTGCGGTCGGTGCCGGGTGAGCGCGCCGAGCGCACGTCGGCGTTCCTGGACTTCTACGCGGACTTCTACACGGGGATCTTCGGCGTCCGCCAGTGCGCGATGCACGATCCGCTGGCCGCCGCGGTCCTGGTGGACGGGCACCTGGTGACGGACTCGTTCGAGGCGCCGCTGCGGGTGGAGCTCTCCGGCGGGCTCACGCGCGGGATGACCGTCGCCGACCTGCGCCCGCGTCCGGGGGCCGACGACCGCCGGCCCGCCCGGGTGGTCACGGGGGTGGCGGAGGCGGAGTTCCTCACCAGGATGATGGACTCCCTGCGCTGACGCGCCGACGGCGGTCGCCCCCCGGGGGGCGGCCGCCGTCGCCGTTCGCACGGCGGGTACGCGGCGTCCCTCCGGCCGGGGCGGGCCCCGCCCCGGCGGAAGCGCGTCAGACGAGCCGGCGGGCCGTCGCCCACCTGCTCAGCTCGTGCCGGTTGGAGAGCTGGAGCTTGCGCAGGACCGAGGACACGTGCGTCTCCACCGTCTTGACGGAGATGAACAGTTCCTTGGCCACCTCTTTGTACGCGTAGCCGCGCGCGATGTGCCGCAGCACCTCGCGCTCGCGCTGGGTGAGGCGGTCCAGCTCGGGGTCGACCGGCGGGGCGTCGGTCGCGGAGAACGCGTCCAGCACGAAACCGGCCAGGCGCGGCGAGAAGACCGCGTCGCCGTCGGCCACGCGCACGATGGCGTTGGCCAGCTCCTTGCCGGAGATGGTCTTGGTGACGTAGCCGCGGGCGCCGCCCCGCACCACGCCGATGACGTCCTCCGCCGCGTCGGAGACCGACAGCGCGAGGAAGCGGATCTGCGGGTGCTGTGACAGGACCCTGCGCAGCACCTCCACACCGCCGCCGCCGGGCAGGTGGACGTCCAGGAGGACGAGGTCGGGCTTCTGCTCCCCGATGACGTGCACGGCGCTGTCGACGTCCCCGGCCTCCCCGACGACGTCGACGGCGTCGCCCAGTTCGCCACGTACCCCGCTGCGGAACAGCCGGTGGTCGTCCACGATCACGACGCGGGGCACCGCGTCACCGTCACTGAAGGTCGTGCTCTCGTCTCCCACACCCTGGACTCTACCCACGTCGGGGGGCGGGGGACAGCGGCGCCCGGGGTCGCGGCGCCCGTTGTCCGCATCCGGTCGGCGGACGGCGCCCCGGGGTCCTCCCTCTCGGCTCCGGCCGGCGCTACGCCTCCGAGATGCGGGCCATGCGGAGCTGCACCTCGGTGCCCTCGCCCGGACCGGTGCGGATGCGCGCGGAGCCGCCGTGGCGCTCCATCCGGCCGAGGATGGATCCGCGCACGCCCATGCGGTCCTCGGGGATGTCGTCCATGTCGAACCCGGCGCCCCGGTCGCGGACGAACACGAGCACCTCGTCCTGGTCGACCTCGCCGAACACGGAGATGCTGTCGGTGCCCGCGTACTTGGAGGCGTTGACCATGGCCTCGCGGGCGGCGCGGAGCATCGCGGAGAGGGCGTCGTCCATGGGGCAGTCGCCCACGCACACCACCTCGATGGGGACGCCGTGCTCCTCCTCGACCTCGGCCGCGACGCGTTCGAGCGCGGGCGACACGGTGGTGTCGGCGTCGGCGGGCCGCTGGTAGAGCCAGCTGCGCAGGGCCCGCTCCTGGACGCGGGCGAGGCGCTGGACCTCCCGCGGGTCCTCGGCCCGGCGCTGGATGAGCGTGAGGGTGTGCAGGACGGAGTCGTGGATGTGGGCGGCGAGTTCGGCGCGCTCGGCGTTGCGGATGCGCTCGCGGCGCTCCTGGTCGCGTTCGCGGACCAGTCCGATGATCCACGGCGCGGCGATCAGGGAGACCCCGGCGAGGAGGGTGAAGGCGAAGGTCAGGCCGGCGCGGGCGTTCTGGAGCTGTTCCTGGAAGACGAGGAAGCCGATGACGCCGACCACGACCAGGAGGACGCCCGTCCCGGCGCGCATGACGCCCTTGCCGCCCCGGTCCCCCCTGCCGACGGCGCTGGTCATCCACTCGTCGCGCTGGGAGGGGTTGGCCTGCTGCCAGAGGATGATCCCTCCGAGCGTCCCGAACACCACGAACCAGAGCAGGGGGTCGAACACCCCGCCGAAGAGCAGGAACAGGAAGCCGAGCGCCGCGGCGAGGCCGACGTAGGCGATCAGCTGGGAGATGTCGCGGCCCTTGCGCCGGCCCTCCGCCTCACCGGGTCCGCGCTCGTCCCCGTCCTCCGGGTCGGCGGGGACGAAGAAGTACAGGGCGACGTACACGGCGAGGCCCATGCCGCCGACGGACAGGGCCATGAAGGCGAGGCGGACGACCACCGGGTCGAGTCCGAGGTGCCGGGCCAGTCCGGCGGCGACCCCTCCGAGGAGCCTGCCTTCCACCGCGCGGGTGAGCCGCGGGGTGTCCGCGGCCGTTGCTGCCACCGCCCGATCACCGCTTTCCGTCGCGTGGCGCGGGGTGTGCGCGCCGCTCGTGTGTCCTGTGCTCCAGGATGCCCTCCGTGGGAGGTGTTCGGCATCCGGGGCGCGTCCCTGGTCCTGCCCTGGCCCCGGTCAGGGTGTGTTCAGGGTCGTCCCGGATGCCGTGGCGCGTGGTTTCGGGTGACCATGGGTGGGTGAGGAAGGTGCGGTGAGTGACCATGGCTGACGATCCGACTCCCGGCGGTCCGGGGGGCGGCGCGTTCCCGGCGCCCGGTTCCCCGGGAGCCGCGGAGGGCGTGCCCCGGGCCGCCGCCGAGGCGCGCCCGGAGGCTTCGGGGCGCGAGATCCGCAAGGGGGACGAGGACCGGGTCCTCGCCGGTGTGTGCGCGGGCCTGGGCCGGTACACGGGGGTCGATCCCGTGGTGTGGCGGACGGGGTTCGTGCTGACCGCGTTCGCCGGGGGCGCCGGCCTGCTGCTCTACACCGGCGCGTGGATGCTGATGCGCGGGCCGGAGGGAGGTCCGGCGACGTTCGAGCAGATGCTGAACCGGAGCTTCCCCTCGCGTGCGGTGCCGAAGCTGCTGGCCGTCGGGTTGGCGGTGGCGACGGCGTTCAGCCTGGTGGGCGGCCTGGGGTGGTCGACCCTGGTGCTGGCGGTACCGCTGGTGCTGGGGCTGCTGACGGCGCGCAACCGCGGGGTGGACCTGCGGGCGGCGTTCGCGGAACTGCGGCAGGACCTGGCGTCGAAGGAGCCGCCGCCCGCGGCCCCGGTGTCGGGGCCGTCCCCGACCTACTACAACCCGGCCCAGCCGTGGGCGTCCGCCCCGCAGGGCCCGGTGGACCTGGCGGTGGTGGCGGAGCGTTCCGCGCACGCCGACGGGTCGGGAGCGGCGGGGGAGGACGACGACGCGGAGGAGGGGCCCGGCGGACGGCACGGGGGCAGCGGTTCTTCCGCCGTCGACCCGGACCGGGACACCGGCGGGACGTGCCGCAGGGGTGCGCCGCTGGCGTCGTTCGCCCTGTGGACGGTCGTCGCCGGGGCCGTCCTGGTCCCGTTGGCCGTGTTCGGCTGGTCGTCCTCGCTGTGGAGCGCGCAGACGGCGACGCTGCTGTTCGGCCCGGAGACGGGCGTGTTCTTCCTCGCCGGGGTCCTGGCGGTGATCGGCCTCTGCTCGCTGGTCGGCGCCTGGGCCGGCGATCCCCGCGGCCTGGTGTCCATGGGGCTGGTGGCCGCCCTGGCGCTCGCGCTGGCGTCGGTGACCGACCTCACCCGGGTGCGGATCGGCGGGGAGACCTGGCGTCCGGCCACGGTCGCCGAGGCCGAGGCGGGCGACCACCTGCTCACCGTGGGCTCGGGGACCCTGGACCTGACCGGCATCGGGGACCTGGGGCCCGGCGAGACCGCCGACGTGTCGCTGAGCGTGGGCGCCGGCCACCTGGAGGTCCTCCTTCCGGAGGACGTCCGCGTCGCGTTCACTGCGGACGTCGGCCTCGGGATGGTGGACCTCGGAGGCACGGGGGACGGTGGTGAGCTGGTCGGGCACTCCCTCGTCCACGAGGAGGTGTACGAACCCGTCCCGGTCTCCGCGCCCGGCGGCGCGGCGGAAGGTCCGGCGGACGGCGACGGGGCCGAACCCCCGTTGATCAACGTGCGCACCGATTCTCGGGTCGGGGTAGTGGAGGTACGGCATGGCGAAGCGTAGGACCGACTGGGGCTCGTTCGTGGCGGGGCTGCTGTTCCTCTCCCTCGCGGTCGCGTTCGCCGTGCGCGGCACCGGCGACTGGGAGTTCGACGTGGTCTGGGTGCTGCCGGCCCTGGCCGTCGGCCTGGGGGTGGCCGGGGTGGCCCGCGTGCTCACGCGGCGGTCGCGGAAGGAGGGGGCCGTGGCGGACGGCCCGGGCGGGGCGAAGGACTGACGCGCGGGAGCCCGGTCCCGTGGGGGCCGGGGAGCGCGGGCCGAAGGGCGCCGGCCGACGGGGGCGGCGCCCTTCGGCGTGCGCGCACCCGGGACGCGTCCGGCCGCGGCCCGGGGCTATCCGGCGGCGGGGCGCTGCTCGGCGATGGCCGCGAACCCGGCCACGTCGAGGGACTCCCCGCGGGCGCCCGGGTCCACGCCCGCGGCCCGGAGCGCGGTCTCGGCGGCGGGGGCGGACCCGGCCCAACCGGCCAGGGCGGCCCTCAGGGTCTTGCGGCGCTGGGCGAAGGCCGCGTCGATCACGGCGAAGACCTCCTTGCGGGTGGCCTTCGTGTCGGGCCGGGGGCGGCGGACGAGTTCGACGAGCCCGGAGTCGACGTTGGGGGCGGGCCAGAACACGTTGCGTCCGACCGAGCCGGCGCGCCGTGCCCGGGCGTACCAGGCGACCTTGGCGGAGGGGACCCCGTAGATGCGCCCGCCGGGGGTCGCGGTGATCCTGTCGGCCACCTCGGCCTGCACCATGACCAGGACCCGCCGGAGGCTGGGCAGGAGTTCGAGCAGGTGCAGCAGAACGGGCACCGACACGTTGTAGGGCAGGTTGGCCACCAGTGCGGTGGGTGCAGGGCCGGGCACCTCGGAGATGCGCATGGCGTCCCCGGGGACGACGGTGAGCCGGTCGGCCAGCTCGGGCGCGTGGTCGGCGACGGTTCCGGGGAGGGCGGCGGCGAGCGCCGGATCGATCTCGATGGCGGTCACGTGGCGCACGTGCGGGAGCAGTGCCAGGGTGAGCGAGCCCAGGCCCGGTCCGACCTCGGCCACGACGTCCTCGTCGGTGACGCCCGCGACCCGGACGATGCGGCGGACGGTGCCGTGGTCGATGACGAAGTTCTGGCCCAGGGTCTTGGTGGGCCTGATGCCGAACCGCTCGGCGAGCGCCCGCACGTCGGCGGGCGTCAGCAGGCGGGAGCGGTCGTCGGGTGCGGGTGTCTGTGTCACCCCCACATCTTGCCAGCTCCCGCCCGCTGCCCCGGCGGTCGGTCCGGGCGGGGCCCTTCCCCCTACTCGAAGAGGTGGGCGCCGCAGTGGGGCCACTGGCTCCGCCAGTTGCCGCCGACGGCGTCGTAGAGCCGCTGTGCGCGCCGGGTCTGCTCCGACGCGCCGGCGTCGGAGGGCAGCCCGGTCCCGCCCACCGACTGCCAGGTGGCGGCGCTGAACTGGTAGAGGCCGTAGTAGCCGCCCGCGGAGTTGACGGCCCCGGCGTCGCCGCCCGACTCGCACCGGGCGAGGGCTGCCCAGTTGAGGTCGGCGGCCGCTCCCCCGCCGGCGGGGGGCGCGGTGCCGATCTCGACGAGCCCCTCGACGGGTTCGGTGACCACCTCGTTCCGGAGCTCGTGCGGAACCTCCTCGCCGTCGAGCAGGACGGTGGCGGTGGTGACCCTCCGGAGCCCGTCCACGGGTTCGGTGACGACCTTGCGCTCCCCCTCGGGCAGGTCGGGGTTGTCCCGCTCGACGGTCTCGGCCGTGATGGCCTTCTCCTCCGTGACGGGTTCGCCGACGACGGGGGTGATCTCGACGACCATGTCGGGCTCGGCCGGCTCGTCCGGGGCGGGCGAGACGATGTCGTGCTCGCCGGGGGCCACCCCGGCGGAGAGGAGGACGTCGGCGACCGTCGCCCCGGTGGTCCTCGTCTCGGTGCGCACGGTGTCGTACATGACGACCATGCGCGGCGCCCGTTCGGCGGTGACGGTGAGGCCGCCCTCGGGGACGGGGGTGTCCCGGTCCTCGGACAGTTCGACCCCCTCGGGGTCCAGGCCGATCTCGCGGAGCGCCTCGTCGAGGGTGAGCGCGTGGACGCTGTGGTCGTGCCGGTGGCCGTCGAGTTCGAGGACCAGCTCGCGCGGGGAGCGCAGGACCACGTGGTCGCCGGAGGCGATCGGGGTCTCGGGGGGCGGGACGACGAGGTCGCCCTTCCCCGGTGTGACGCCCGCGGAGTCGAGGACGTCCTGGACCGTGCCGCCGAAGGTGTGCACGGTCCGCTCGTCGCCGTTGGCGTCGAGGACCACGCCGCGGTCCATGGCGAAGGCGGTCCCCACGGCGGCGACGGCGACGGCCCCCGCGACCGCAACGGCCATGAACGGGCGCGGGAGTCCGCCCCGTGCTCGCCGTCGGCCTTTGGCACGGCGCGTGCGCTTCTTCGGGGTAGCGGGCATGGCGGCTGCATCCTTCTCGGAAAAGGGGTGGTTCGGGTTTCTCCGGTTTCGCCCGGGTAGGGCTGCCCCTGGAGCCGTCTCCGCTGATGGCGACGGCGGTCCGCGGGATCTCCACGCGGCTTCGCGGCTCTCTCCCACGAGCACGGACACATTAACACCCATTGTGGTTCGCGTTTTTAATCAGCCGAAATGATTTTCCTTCTGCCGGTTTTAGTTACCCTTCTTCCTTTTCTCCTTCAACGGTCTTGTGCGGTGCCGCTGTGGCGCCCTCCGCACGGAGCCTGCACAATGAACCGAACCACGTTCTAGATCGCTCTCTCAGCTGGAGGCCCGCACCCATGGGACCCCTCACCGGAATCCGTGTCGTCGAGTTCACCGGGATCGGCCCCGCGCCGATGGCCGGGATGCTCCTCGCCGACCTGGGTGCCAGTGTCATCCGCCTGGACCGCCCCCCGGCCGCCGATGCCGTGAACGCCGGGGCCGACGGCCCCCACATGAGCGAGGGGCGCACCGTTCTGGGCGCCGACCTCAAGACCGACGGGGGGCGCGCCCTCGCCCGCGACCTGGTCGCCCGCGCCGACGTCCTCCTGGAGGGCTTCCGTCCCGGGGTCATGGAACGCCTCGGGCTCGGCCCCGACGCGTGCCTCGCGCTCAACCCCCGCCTGGTGTTCGCGCGGGTCACCGGCTGGGGCCAGGACGGCCCGCTCGCCCGCACCGCCGGACACGACATGAACTACGTCTCCGTCAACGGCGCCCTCCACGCCATCGGACGCGCGGGCGGCCCGCCTGTGCCGCCGATCAACCTCCTCGGCGACTTCGCCGGGGGCACCATGTTCGCGGTCACCGGGATCCTGGCCGCCCTGGTCGAACGGCAGTCCTCCGGCCGGGGCCAGGTCGTGGACGCCGCCATGGTGGACGGCAGCTCCCTGCTCATGTCGATGGTCCACGAGGACCGGGCGCGCGGCGCGTGGAGCGACGAGCGCGGCACGAACTACCTGGACACGGGCGCCCCCTGGTACGACGTGTACGAGTGCTCGGACGGCGGGCACGTGTCGGTGGGCTGCATCGAGCCCCAGTTCTACTCCGCGTTCCTGGCAGGTCTGGGCCTGACCGGCGAGGACCTCCCCGGCCAGTGGGACCGGGACGGCTGGCCCCGGCTGCGCGAGCGCTTCGCGGAGGTCCTGCGCACCAGGAGCCGCGACGAGTGGGCGGCGGTGTTCGACGGCGTCGACGCGTGCGTGATGCCGGTCCTGTCCCTGGAGGAGGCCCCCGACCATCCGCACGTGCGGGCCCGCGGGACCCTGGTCCGCCACGGGTCCCGGGTGGTCCCCGGTCCGGCCCCGCGCTTCGACCGGACGCCCGGCGGTGTCACCCGCGGACGCGAGCGGCCCGACACCGGCACGACCCTCCGGGAGTGGGGCATCACCGGCTGACCGGTGCGGCGGTCCCGCGCCGGGCCGTCCCTCGGGGGCGGTTCGGGCCGAGGGGCCCCGGCCCGGGCCACGCGCCCGGCGGGCGCGGGTCCCCCTACCGGGCGCGGATGGTCACTATCGTGGCCAGTCCGGCTGAGCGCGACTGGGGGGTTCGCCATGCCACGACGGCTCGTCACACGGACGGCGGCGCGCTGGGGGGCGCGCCTGGGTCCGCTCGTCCTGTCCGGGGCGGTCCTGCTGTGCGCCGCCGCGCCGACGGCGGCCGCGGAGCCCCGGACACCCGCGGCGTCCGCCTCCGCGGAGGTTCCCCGGGCCGGGGGCGGCCCCGATCTGACGGACCGGCGCGGCGGTCCGGTGGTCCTCGTGGGCGTACCGGGACTGCTGTGGCAGGACGTGACCCCGGAGCACACACCGACGCTGTGGGGGATGGCCGAGGAGGGCGCCATCGGCAACGTGTCGATCCGCAGCGCCACCTCCCGCACCTGCCCGACGGACGGCTGGCTGTCGGTGTCGGCCGGGCAGCGCGCCCTGTCCGAGCGCGAGCGCTTCACCGTGTGCGAGGCGGCGCCCGAACCCGAGGGCGACGGTTCGGGCGCGGTGGTCCCCGGGTTCGACTCCTACGTGCGGCTGAACGAGCGCTCGGCCTTCTCCGCCCCCGTCGGCCTGCTCGGGGAGACGGTGCGGGACTCCGGCGGAACCACCCTGGCGGCGGGCCCCGGCGCCGCCCTCGGCGTCGCCGACACCTCCGGCCGCGTCGACCACTACGCCGACGGGCCGCTCGACCTGACCACGGAACGCCTGGAGGGCGTGTCCCTGGCCGCCGTGGAACTGCCCGAGCTCACCCGGCTGTACCCCGACCCCCCGCGGGAACGGGAGACGGACGGTGCGGAGGAGCCCCCCGAACCCGACCCGGAGGACGTGCCGGAATGGGCGCGTGAGGAGGCGCTGGCCGACCTCGACGGACGGCTGAGGGCCCTGGAGCGGATCCTGCCGGTCGGCTCGTCCCTCATGGTCGTCGGTGTGTCCATGGACACCGGTCCCTCCCAGCTCACCGTGGCCCTGTCCGGGGAGATCACCGAGGACGGGTTCTCCGGGAGCGAGTCGTACCTGGCGTCGGAGTCGACCCGGCGCCCGGGGCTCGTGGCCCTCACCGACACCACGCCGACCGTCCTCACGGCGCTGGGGCTCAGGGCGACGGAGCCCACCAGCGGGCGGGTCTGGCACCTGGCCGAGCGTCCGCCGTCGGTCGAGCAGGCCCTCGTGCGCCTGGTGGACTTCAACACGGCGGCGGTGGTCGTGGGCGCGGCGATCCCCGGCTTCTTCAGCGGACTGGTCGCCTTCCAGCTCCTCATCTACGCGGCGGCGGCCTACGCCCTGCACCGGTACTCGGGCCGCCAGCGCGGCAAGCGCGCCCTGGTCCTGTCGGTGACGCGGATCGTCGCGCTCGCGGGCGCCGCCTTCCCCGTCGCCAGCTACCTGGCCAACCTCATCCCGTGGTGGGCCTCCGGGAGCCCGCTGGTGGCGCTGCTCGCCTGCGTGGTGACCGCCGACGCCCTGGTGGTGGCGCTGGCCGTGGCCGGACCGTGGCGCCGGA
Organism: Nocardiopsis sp. NPDC055824; assembly: GCF_053616335.1. Lineage (NCBI taxonomy): Bacteria > Bacillati > Actinomycetota > Actinomycetes > Streptosporangiales > Nocardiopsidaceae > Nocardiopsis > Nocardiopsis sp. NPDC055824. The sequence continues at coordinate 8,534 of NZ_JBSHDN010000105.1, read as the reverse complement.
GCATCCTGGGACCGATGACGGTCGTCGCGGGCGCGACCACGGCGGTGCTCTTCCTCGACCTGTGCTTCGGGGCGAACCTGCAGATGAACTCGCCGACGGGCTACTCGCCGATCGTGGGCGGGCGGTTCTACGGGATAGGCAACATCGCCTTCGCGACGTTCGCGACCGGCATGCTCATGGCGGTCGCCGGGATCGCCCACGGGCTGATCGCCCGGGGCCGGCGGCGCGCGGCCGTGGCGACGACCCTGGCGGTCGGCACCGCGTCCGTGCTCATCGTCGGCTGGCCCGGGCTGGGCACCGACTTCGGCGGGGTGCTCGCCCTGGTCCCGGGACTCGCGGTGACGACGATGATGATCGCCGGGGTGAGGGTCACCCCCCTGCGGCTGGTGGCCGTGGGGGCGGTGGCGGTCGCGGCGATCTCGCTGCTCTCGTGGCGGGACTACCTGCGCCCGCCGGAGGAGCGCAGCCACCTGGGGGCGTTCGCGGCCCAGGTGGTGAACGGCGAGGCCGGGACCGTGCTGGCGCGCAAGCTCGGTGCGATGCTGGGGACCCTCGGCAACTGGCAGCTCACGCTGCTCGCGGCCTGCGCCCTGGTGTTCCTGTTCGTGGTGCTCAACCGGCCGACCAAGTGGCGGATCGGGGCGCTCCAGCGCGCCTACGAGTACGCGCCGACACTCCGGGCCGGCCTCACCGGCTCACTGGTGACGGCCCTCGCGGGGTTCGCGGCCAACGACTCGGGGGTGGCGATCCCCGCGATCGCCCTCACCGTGGCGGTTCCCCTGACGCTTTCCGCGTGCGTGTGGGCGGTCCAGCAGGAGGACCTGGACCAGACACCCGGCCGTCAACCGACCGAGAACGCCCACTGCTTGTGATCTGTGCCTCATGAGGCACAGGAAGAGCAAACAGCACGAGCACGACCTTGCGTCGCTCACGTCACGAATCGGCCACGGTCCTATGGTAAAGTCCGAGGCTGGGCGGGTCCGTTAGAGGAACATGGCACCTGCCGGGGCCCCTGGGGATCCCGGTGACCGACCGCCCGGCACACGGGGACGGCCGCGATTCCACCGCCCCGGAAGGCCACTCCTCGACCGCGAGGGGAATGCCCGCTCCCACGGGCGGGTTCACAGTTGCAGAGGGCTGGGAGTGGCCCGAAGCGACAAGCGACGCGTCCGCCGACGCACCACGCGTCCTCCGCCGTCGACGGCGGGACAGGACGCGTCCAGGAACTTTCGACCCGGGTTCGCACGTTCGACGGGCATCCGTGCTTCACGCGGAACCCCCAGGACACCCAGGTGAGAAGGCGTTTCGTTCCCGGACCCAGCCCGGGGCACCACGCAAGGAACTTGATGAACCATCAGCTTGGCCACCGCGGTAACGCGGCGAACGCGCCGGTCGACGCACGCTCATGGAGCGGCGTACGGCCCGCCTCGCCGACCCATCGGGCACGTCCCGAATACGCCGGAGTCGCAATGCCCGACCTGAACATCTCCTCCACCCTGCACGACGCCGGGCGCGTTCTGGCGCTGGACGGGGAGATCGACATGGCCACCGAGCACCGCTTCCAGGAGGCGGTGACCCAGGCCCTGACCACTCAGCCGTTCGGGCGGGTCGTACTGGACTGCTCCGACCTGCGGTTCATCGACTCCAGCGGTCTGCGCGTCCTCATCCGGGCGCACAAGGCGGCCAAGGAGCAGCAGGCGCTCCTCGCCATCGCCTCGCCCATCCACCGGGTGATGCAGACACTGCGGGTGACGTCGCTCGACACGCGCATCCCCGTCTTCACCACGGTCTCCGAGGCACTCGCCGCACCGCGCGCCGACTGACCGTCCACCGACGGGGAGCCCCGACCCGCTCCCCGGTCGGCGAGGGCCGTACGGGCCCCGCCGGACCCCGCACAGGGCGCGACCACCGGGCCGCGCCCTTTCGTGTGTCCGGAACCGGCCGTCCCCCGCGGGACGTGCCGACCGGTCGCCTCAGAAGAGCAGCAGCCACACGCCGAGCGCGGTCACCGCGAGGTTCACCAGGGCGAACACCACCACCCAGAGGGTGCCGGGCACTCCGGTGAGCCGTGCGAGCTGGTCGGCGTCGGAGTGGGGGGAGGGGTTGCGCCTGCGCTGGGACTGGAGCTCGAAGACCGGTCGCACGCCGGCGAAGAGCAGGAACCAGATGAACAGGTAGGCGAAGGCGGCCTGGACCTCGGGCGGGGTGAACCAGCTGACGCCGAACACCACCGCGCCGGTGACGACGACCGACACCACTCCGTAGACGTTGCGGATCATCAGCAGCATCGCGGCCAGCACGACGATGCTCAGCCACAGCAGGGCGGTGATGCGGTCGGACATGAGCATGAGGATGCCCAGGAGCCCGATGACCGACGAGGAGACATAGCCCGCGAAGACGGTCAGGATCATGCCGATGCCGGTCGGCCTGCCGCGGGAGACGGTCACACCGGAGGTGTCCGAGTGGAGCCGGATACCCGTGAGCTGTCGGCCGCTGAGCAGCGCGACGAGCGCGTGCCCGCCCTCGTGGGCGATGGTGACGACGTTGCGTCCGACCCTCCACGGTGGGCCGAGCAGGACGGCGGCCAGGGCCAGGACGGCCGCGGAGACGACGATCCACGACTCCGGCTCCGGTTGTACGGACAGGACTTCCTGCCAGACGTCACCCAAGGTTGTTCCCACCACTGCCCCCGACTCCTGCTTCGGCGTACCGTCGACGGGCCCGACCGGTTCGCGCCACGGCTGCCGGGAGACGCGGAGAACACGGGCCCTTGCCGAACTTTAGGGCATATGGCCGAGTGCTGCGGGGGCCTGTGGATAACGGTCGGGGCGGCACGAAAACGGGTGCACCGCACCGATGAACTGGCCAAAAGGGGACGACCGTCCTACAGTCGCGACTGACAGTAGTTACTCAGATACATAGAGCAAGGATCATGTCGTGAAACGTATCGCCGGACTCGCTCTCATCACCCTGGCCGCCGGTGCGGCCGTCGGCCTGGCCGCCTCCCCCGCCTCCGCGTGGGCCGGGGCCGAGGGGCCCCGCGGCTCCGAGCGTCCCGCAGCCGAGCAGTCCGGCCTCGGGGGCTACGACGGCCACGGGCAGGACCACGGCTGGTCCGAAGGCCACGGGCAGGACCACCACGGAGGGAACACCGGTCACGGGCACCCCGGCCAACCCGCCGGGGCCGGTCACGAGCACCCCGGCCAGCCCGCGGGGGCCGAGGAGGCCGAGCACACGGAGGCGGCCGAGGGCGCGGAGGCCGAGGCGGAGAGCACCGAGGCCGAGACCGTCGAGGGCGAGGCCGTCGGAGGCGCGGACGCCGCCACCGCGGAGGCCCCCGGGGCCGAGGAGGCCGAGCACACGGAGGCGGCCGAGGGCGCGGAGGCCACCAAGGGCGCGGAGGCCGAGGAGACCGCCGAGGCCGAGGAAGCCGAGGAGGCCGAGGAGGAGACCGGGGCCGAGAGCACCGAGGGCGCGGAGGCCCCCGAGGCCGAGCTCGTCGAGGCCGAGCACCCCGGCTACTTCTAGCCGGCGGGCCCCGGACGCCCACGCGGCGCCGGACCCGTGTGAACAGCTCCGCCCACGGCCGCCGGCCGTGGGCGCCGCCGTTCCCCGGGACCGGGGAGGGTTCAGGCCCCGTCCCGCTCCGCCGCGGCCTTGAGGCGCTCCAGGGTCCTCTCGATGCTGCGCCCGTTCTTCGCCGGCATCCCCATCAGGACGTAGAACGCCGGGAGCCCCCGCGAGTAGTCGAAGGTCTCGGTGACCCGGGTGCCGCCCTCCGGCAGTTCCCGGAGCTCGTAGCGCCAGCGGTGGGGTCCCCCGTGCCGCCAGGCGATGAGCCGGTCCTCCTCGTACTCCACCACCCGGTTGGTGATCCGGTAGCCGACACCGAACATGCGCATGTCCATGCCGAACTCGCTGCCCCGCTCCAGCCGGTCGGGGCCGAAGTGGGTGCCGCGCACGGTGCCCGAGCCGTCGAACTCGGAGTGCAGCGCCGGTGACGCGACGATGTCGAAGATCCGCTTGGCGGGGGCGTCCACCACGACGCTCCGCGCAACCTTGTGTTTGGCCATGACCGCATCATGTCACCGTCGTCCGCCGCGCCCCGCGCGGGTCCGGCGAACCCGGCTCAGCCGCGGAGCGCGTGGCGCTCCACCCCCGCCAGCGTCCCCCCGGAGGGTTCGACGTGCACCACCCAGAACGATCCCTTGCGCAGCCCCAGCTGCTGGGTGACCGGCGCCCCCAGCCGTGTGAGCGCCGCCGACATCAGCTTCGGGATCAGCTCCCCGTGCGTGCAGACGACCGTCGGCCGCCCTTCGGCGATGATGCGCCCGAACTCCTCGCGGGCCTCCTCCACGTCGTACTCCGACCCCTCCCGCACGGTGAAGGCGCGCTCGGTCCGCATCGGCACGTCGTGCTCCACGGTGTACGGCAGCACCGACTCCGTGCACCGCGCGGCGGCCGAGGAGACCACCCGGGGGCTCCCGTAGGCGCCGAGCACCCGGGACAGGGCCAGGGCGTCGGACCGCCCGGCCCCGTCGAGGGGGCGCAGCAGGTCGCTGCCGGACCACGCGCGCTTGTCCCCCGCCGACAGGTGCCGCAACAGGATCACGGGGACGGTGACGGCGGGCCCGGCCCGGAAGTTGTCGAGGACCTGGACGTCGTGGTCGTAGGTGAGCCTGTCCCGTGCCTCCGCCACGGGGACCCACTCGACCAGTTCGACCTCCTCGTTGGGCTTGTAGTCGATCTCCCCGCCGGGGAGGTCCGGGGTGGCGGCCCACCACTCCACCTGTTTGGGCCACCCGTCCTTGAGGTAGTGCTGCGGCGGGAGCCTGCGCCCCATCAGCGGGGTCAGCCCCGTCTCCTCCTCGACCTCGCGGACCGCGCCGGTGAGGGGGTGCTCGCCGTTCTTGAGCTTGCCCTTGGGCAGGGTCCAGTCGCCCCGCTCCGGGCGGCGGATGAGGACCACCTCGGTCGCGCCGCCGGCACCCGTGCGCCACAGCACGGCGCCGCCGGCGCGGATGGGTTCGAGGTAGCCGCCGACCGCCGTGTCGCGCGGCGGGAAGGCACTGGTCACGCGTACCTCCCGTTCCGGTCCCCCGGTTCTCCCGTCCGGGGTCCCGGCGTCCGCGCCGGCCTCCGCTCCCCCGCTCATCCGCCCTCCACCACGCGCAGGTGGCGGTCTCCGCGCAGGCTGTCCTGGAGGTCGACGAGGGGCAGCCCGTCCTCGCCGTGCGTGTGCCGGGTCCACGTGCCGTCCGGTTCGAGGCGCCAGGACGAGGTGGTGGCGGCCATGGCCAGGTCCATGAGCCCGACCAGGCGGCGGCACTGCTCGGGGTCGGAGATCCGGACGAGCGCCTCCACCCTGCGGTCCAGGTTGCGCGGCATCAGGTCGGCGCTCCCGATCCACACCTGCGGCCGCCAGCCGTTGGCGAACACGAAGATGCGCGAGTGTTCGAGGAAGCGGCCCAGGATGCTGCGGACCCTGATGTTCTCGGAGAGGCCGGGGACGCCCGCGCGCAGGACGCAGCTCCCGCGCACCCACAGGTCGACGCCCACCCCGGCCTGCGAGGCCCGGTAGAGGGCGTCGATGATCTCCTCGTCGACCAGGGAGTTGACCTTGATCCGGATCCGGGCGGGGTCGCCCTTGAGGCTGTTCTCGATCTCCTGGGAGATCTGCTGGAGCAGGCCCTCGCGCAGTGCTGCCGGGGCGACGAGCAGGCGGCGGTAGTGCTTCTTGCGGGAGAACCCCGTCAGACTGTTGAACAGGTCGCTGACGTCCTCCCCCACCTCCGGCTCGGAGCTGAACAGGCCGAAGTCCTCGTAGATGCGGGCGGTGCTGGGGTTGTAGTTGCCGGTGCCGACGTGGCAGTAGCGGCGCAGCAGCCCGTCGTCGTCCTTGCGTATGACCATGGACAGCTTGCAGTGGGTCTTGAGTCCGACGACGCCGTAGACGACGTGGCACCCCGCGAGTTCGAGCTTGCGCGCCCACTGGATGTTGTTCTGCTCGTCGAAGCGGGCCTTGATCTCGACCAGGACCACGACCTCCTTGCCCGCGTTGGCGGCCTCGATGAGGGCCTCGACGATGGGTGAGTCGCCGCTGGTGCGGTAGAGGGTCTGCTTGATCGCCACGACCGCGGGGTCGGCGGCGGCCATGGCCAGGAACCGTTCGGTGGTGGTGGCGAACGACTCGTAGGGGTGGTGGACGAGCACCTCCCGCCCGCGGATGGTCGAGAAGAGGTCCCCCATGGTCAGGGCCCGCGGTTCGACCGGGACCATGGGCTGGAAGCGCAGTTCCGGCCGGTCCGCGTCGGCGATCTGGGCCAGCCCGGCGAGGTTGAGCGGCCCGGGCACGCGGTAGATCTCCTCCTCCTCGGCGCCGAGCTCCTCGGTGAGGATCGACAGGACCTCGGCGGAGATGGTCTCCTCCACCTCCAGGCGCACGAGGGGGCCGAAGCGGCGGCGCAGGAGTTCGTTCTCCAGCGACGTGACGAGGTCGTCGGTCTCGTCCTCGTCCACCTCCAGGTCGGCGTTGCGGGTCACCCGGAAGGCGTGGTGCTCCAGGATCTGCATGCCCTCGAAGAGCTGGGGCAGGTGGGCGGCGATGACGTCCTCGACCGGGACGAACCTGCCGCCCGGGCGGGGGCCCGGCTCGATGAAGCGCGGCAGGGAGCTGGGCACCTTGACCCGGGCGAACATGCGCCGCTCGTCGAGCGGGTCGCGGACGGTGACCGCGAGGTTGAGCGAGCGGCCGGAGATGTAGGGGAAGGGGTGCGCGGAGTCGACCGCGAAGGGGGTCACCAGGGGGTAGACGGAGCGCAGGAAGTAGCCGTGCAGGTACTCGCGCTCGTCGTCGTCCAGCTCTCCCCAGCGCACGATGCGGATCCCGGCGTCCCGCAGGGCGGGGGCGACGCTGTCCTCGAAGCACGCGGCCTGGCGGAGCATCAGCTCGTGCGTGAAGAGCGAGATGCGTTCGAGGAGGGCGCGCGGCCGGTGTCCGCTGGAGGAGGCGACGGCGAGCCCGGTGGCCAGGCGCCGTTTGAGTCCGGCGACCCGGACCATGAAGAACTCGTCGAGGTTGCTGGAGAAGATGGCCAGGAACCGGGCGCGCTCCAGGAGCGGGATGTCCTCGTCCTCGGCGAGTTCCAGGACCCGCTGGTTGAACCGCAGCCACCCCTCCTCCCGGTCCATGAACCTGTCGGCGGGCAGCTCGGTCGTGGGACCCGCTGGCGTTGGCGCTGATTCCGTGCTCACAGTGGGCAGACTCCCCCTCTTTCATGACCGCACGGTGACAACCCCGTGAGGGGGAAATGACCTCCACGCGACCGCTATGGACCTTGTGTACCCACCCACGGGCGGATGTCAGGGTATTTCGCGGACGGATTGCCGGTCTTGCACGGTCCGAGAACGGAAAGGGGACCGGTCACAGGGGTGGGGCGGGCGGGCGGACGTGCCCGCGGGGCCCTAGGTGATCCCGATCTGGAGGTCCGGCGGCATGATGACGACGAACATCCCGATCCGCATGAGCACGTTGAGCCACGTGTTCCGGAAGCAGGCCCACAGGTAGCCGTAGAACGCGCCTGCGGTGGCGTAGGTGAGCAGGGACAGCCCGGTGTCGTACACGAAGTCGACGCCGGTCAGCTGGGACACGGCGTCGTAGGGCTGGATGACCGCGTAGGTGAGCGCGAAGACCACCGAGGTCGCCAGGATGCCGCCCCACCGGCCCATCAGGATCTCCAGGCGGGTCTGCACCATGCCCCGGAAGAAGATCTCCTCGCAGACCGCGACGAAGGCGAACGCGAGCACGAAGCCGACGAGGGGGAAGGACACGGGCGGGAGCCCGGTGTACGGGACGAGCAGGTAGGCGATCAGGCCCAGGGCCAGGCCGACCGGGGCCAGGCCCGACCAGCGCCAGCCCTCGGTCACCTTCAGCGCGAGGGAGGGCATGGCGGTGCCCTTCCCGTCGATGGTGACGCCCGAGCGGTCCATGACCAGCAGGGGCAGGGTGAAGAGGAACAGCAGCCGGGACACCAGGGAGGCCGACATCGCCAGATCGGCGCCGATCGTCGCCTCGTACATGCCGAAGAACAGCGACAGCACGACCATGCTGAGGACGAAGGCGCCCAGGCAGACCGCCAGCCAGGCGAGCTCCCGGCCCAGGGGGTGGCCCACCATCGCCGCGGCGATCCTGCGGTCCAACGCGTCAGGCGCCCCCAGCGACCGGACCAGGGCCCAGGCCAGGAGGCCGCCGACCAGCATCGGCCCCCAGGAGACGAGGAAGAGGACGGCGAAGTCGCCCAGGACGTCGGAGCGCAGGTCGGGGTGGACGGCCATCGGCACCGCGACGAGCAGGACGGCGAGGGCCGACCACCAGGTGAGCCCCCATCTTCGCACCATGGTCACAAGAGTCCCCCCTGTATCAGGACTCTCATTCTGCCCAAGAGATAACTAAAAGCTGTCCAATGACCACGGTATGTCGCCACTCGTCTCGGATCGGGGCGCTCCGGACGGCGGAACGGGGCGGGCCCGGGTCG
>NZ_JBSHDN010000104.1:0-21620 GCF_053616335.1 Nocardiopsis sp. NPDC055824 | reverse complement strand
CCTCGGGGGCGCGCCCGCACGCGTGTCGGCGGCCGGGGCCTACCTGGCGGCCGCCGGGTCGCCGTGGCACTTCTTGTACTTCTTGCCCGAGCCGCACGGGCAGGGCGCGTTGCGCGCCGTGCCGGCGAACTCGTCGACCGTCTCGCTGTGGCGCTCGACGGTGCCGTCCTCGCTGGGAGCGGAGTACTGGAGCCTGTCCGGCTGGCCCTCGCCGAACCCGGGGACGACCACGTCCTCGGCCGGCTCCGCCTCCTCGGCCGGGGACGCCGCGTCGGCGGCCTCCTCGTCCTCCTCGACCGCGGTCGCGAGGGCCGTGGCGCCCGTGGCGCCGCCCACGCCCGCCGCGGTCCTGGCCGCGGCCGTGGCGGTGAGGGCGGGCTCCTCCTTCTTGCGCACCTGCACCTCGACGTTGAACAGGTAGCCGACGGCCTCTTCCTTGATGGCCTCCAGCATCTGCTGGAACATGTCGAAGCCCTCGCGCTGGAACTCGATCAGCGGGTTGCGCTGAGCCATCGCGCGGAGGCCGATGCCCTCCTGGAGGTAGTCCATCTCGTAGAGGTGCTCACGCCACTTGCGGTCCATGACCTGCAGCAGGACCCTGCGCTCGACCTCGCGCATGGCTTCCTCGCCGAGGTCGGCCTCGCGGGTCTCGTAGGCGGCCCTGGCGTCCTCGACCACGCGTTCGGCGATCATCTCGCCGGTCAGCGTCTGGAGGTCGCCGTTCTCCTCCACGAACTCGTCGACGGTGAAGCTGATCGGGTAGACCTGCTTGAACGCGCGCCAGAGCTTGTCCAGGTCCCACTCGTCGGGGTCGCCCTGGGAGGTCTCCTCGACCACGTAGCCCCGCAGGACCTCCTCCAGCATGCCGATGATCTGCTCGCGCAGGTCCTGGCCCTCCAGGACCTTGCGGCGCTCGGCGTAGATGACCTTGCGCTGCCGGTTGAGGACCTCGTCGTACTTGAGGACGTTCTTGCGGATCTCGAAGTTCTGCGTCTCGACCTGGCCCTGCGCCGAGGCGATGGCCTTGCTGACCATGCCGGACTCGATGGGCTGGTCGTCGGGGATGTTCAGCTGGTTCATGAACACCTCCAGACGGCTGCTGTTGAACAGTCGCAGCAGGTCGTCCTGGAGGGAGAGGTAGAACCGGGAGATGCCCGGGTCGCCCTGGCGGCCGGAGCGGCCGCGCAGCTGGTTGTCGATGCGCCGCGACTCGTGCCGCTCGGTTCCGAGCACGTACAGGCCGCCGGCCTCGACGACCTTCTCGTGCTCCTCCTCGTAGTCGGCCTGGGCCTTCTCCAGGGCCGCCGGCCAGGCGGCCTCGTACTCCTCCGGGGTCTCCAGCGGGCTCAGGCCGCGCCCCTGGAGCTCCTCGTCCGCGAGGAAGTCGGGGTTGCCGCCCAGCATGATGTCGGTACCGCGACCGGCCATGTTGGTGGCGACGGTGACGCCGCCGAGCTTGCCCGCCCGGGCGATGATCGCCGCCTCACGGGCGTGGTTCTTGGCGTTGAGGACCTCGTGCGGGACGCCCTCGCGCTTGAGCATCCGCGACAGCAGCTCGGACTTCTCGACGCTGGTGGTGCCGACCAGCACGGGCTGCCCGGCCTCGTGGCGCTCGGCGATGTCCTCGGCGACCGCCTGGAACTTGGCGTCCTCGTGCTTGTAGACGACGTCCTTGACGTCCTGGCGCACCATCGGCTTGTTGGTGGGGATGGGCACCACGCCGACGTTGTAGGTCTGGGTGAACTCCGCCGCCTCGGTCTGGGCGGTACCGGTCATGCCGGCGAGCTTCTCGTAGAGGCGGAAGTAGTTCTGGAGGGTGACCTTGGCGAGAGTCTGGTTCTCGTCCTTGATCTTGACGCGCTCCTTGGCCTCGATGGCCTGGTGCATGCCCTCGTTGTAGCGGCGCCCGGCGAGGACGCGGCCGGTGAACTCGTCGACGATGAGGACCTCACCGTCCTTGACGATGTACTCCTTGTCCCTCTTGTACAGCTCCTTCGCCTTGAGGGAGTTGTTGAGGAAGCTGATGAGCGGGGTGTTGACCGCCTCGTAGAGGTTGTCGATGCCCAGGTAGTCCTCGACCTTGGCCACACCGGCCTCGGTGATGCCGACGGTGCGCTTCTTCTCGTCGACCTCGTAGTCGACCTCGCGCTTGAGCCGCGGGGCGATCTTGGCGAACTCCGCGTACCAGCGGGAGTTCTGCTCCGAGGGGCCGCTGATGATCAGCGGGGTGCGGGCCTCGTCGATGAGGATGGAGTCGACCTCGTCGACCAGGGCGAAGTAGTGCTCGCGCTGGACCGTGTCCTTGAGCGAGAGCGCCATGTTGTCGCGCAGGTAGTCGAAGCCGAACTCGTTGTTCGTCCCGTAGGTGATGTCGGCCTTGTAGGCCTCGCGCCGGGCGGCCGCGGTCATCTGGGGGCTGATGACGCCGACCTCGAGCCCGAGGAAGTGGAAGATGCGGCCGAGGTTCTGGGCGTCTCGGCGGGCCAGGTAGTCGTTGGTCGTGATGACGTGGACGCCCCTGCCCGCGAGGGCGTTGAGGTAGACCGCGAGGCTTCCGGTCAGGGTCTTGCCCTCACCGGTCTTCATCTCGGCGATGTTGCCCAGGTGGAGCGCGGCGCCGCCCATGATCTGGACGTCGAAGGGACGCTGCCCCAGGGTGCGCTTGGCGGCCTCGCGGACGGTCGCGAATGCCTCTGGGAGCAGGTCGTCCAGAGACTCGCCGTCCTCGTAGCGGTCCTTGTACTCCTGGGTGAGGTCGCGCAGTTCCTCGTCGGTGAGCTCGACGTAGTCGTCCTCGAGGGAGTTGACCTGGTCCTTGAGCTTGTTCAGCCGGCGCAGGATCTTTCCCTCACCCGCGCGCAGGAGCTTGTTGAGTATCCCTGGCACTTCCTATGCGCTCCTCGCAGATCGCGGTTTGCTCCACACACGTGGAGATCAGATCTAGGCCCGCCTGACCGCTTTCCCGTGGCCGCGGAGGGCGGCGGGGGTTCCTGGGCCCTCGGGCCTACATCCTAGAGGACCCGAACTATACGCCCGCCCTCCGCGGGAGGGGGCGCTCGCACGCCTTTCCCCCAGGGGAACGGATGAAACGCCCCCGAATGTTCCCGCACGTCACCCCCGGTACGGCGGGAAGGCCCGGGACGGAGCCCGGCGCCGGGCTCCGGGGGCGCCCGCAAACGCGTTCCACGGGTTTTCCGTCAAGGCGCCCGCGAACCGGCCCGCGCCGCCGCCGGTCAAAGGCGGGACCGATCGTTGATCGGCTTTTCTTACCCTTTTCCTACGATTCATGAAGCCTCGACCCGATCCCCGGGTACGCCATTCGTAGAAGGTCACGCCGTGGATCCGAACCACGGCCCGCCGAACGCGAACGCGATCGAGGGAGCGACCATGAGGGGAAGCAAGCGGGAGACCGCCGAGGAGGCGACCGGCGCGGGGGAGGGCCGCCCGGCGTCACCGACGCGCAGTCCGGTGGAGGTGCTCGACGACCTGATCACCAGGAGGCGCCACCCGACGCCGGACCCCGACGACGCCGACGACCCGGGCCTGGCCTGGGAACGGCACCGCCCCAGCGACGACGAGCAGCGGCGGAACGGCCGCATACGCGGGTTCCAGCGCCAGGGCGGCAGCCTGGCGCCCACCAGCAACCACCGGGGGCGCGCGGTCTCCTGGGTGGCGGTGGTACTCGCCTGCGCCGGGTTCGCCGTGGGCGGGCTCGGCATCGCCCTGGGGATGTCCGCGGTGCTCCTGGCGGTCGGAGGTGCGCTGCTCGTCGTGGCGGCGGTCGTGGCCATGCGCTACGACCTCCTGAGCGACGTCGTGCTGGACTCGCCGCGCGTGGAGTCCGAGGAGCCGCACGACACACCGCTGCACCGCATCCGGAAGGAAGACCGGGCGGGGTCCTGAGCGGCGCGCGCCCCCCCGCGGGGGGCCCGCCCGCCCCCGCCGCGGCGCTGTGTTGTCGGTGGTGCCGGTTCGCCCGGGACGGCGCCCGGAGCCCGTCCTCCCGGACGGGACCGGGCCCGCGCCCCGTGCGGAGGTCCGCGGGGGGAGGCGCGCACCGTGCCGTGCCCGCCGGGGCGCCGCCGGCTCCCGGGCCGGCCCGGAGGGGGCGTGTGCCCGACCGCGGGCCGCCCCTAGTCGACCAGGCGGAGAACGCCGTAGTCGAAGCCCTTGCGGCGGTAGACGACGCTCGGCGCGTCCTTGACCTCGTCGTGGAAGAGGTAGAAGTCGTGGCCGACGAGTTCCATCTCCATCAGGGCCTGGTCGATGCTCATGGGCTTGGCCCGGTGGAACTTCTCGCGGACGACGATGGGAGCCTCGCCCTGGGTGTCGAGCTCGACGAACTCGTCGGTGAACTTGCCGTCCACCGCGGCGCCGTCGATCTCCTCCCCTCCGCTCCGCTGGGCCGGGGGCGCCTGCGTCGCGGTCGCTGTGGTTGAGGGCAGGTCCCCGGGAAGGCCGGCGGTGGCCGCCGCGACGGAGACGGGAGTGTGGTTTCCGCGGTGGACCTTGCGGCGGTCCGCGGACTTGCGAAGACGGGCCTCGATCTTGTCGATCGCGAGGTCGAGGGCTCCGTACCGGTCGGAGGTCGCTGCCTCGCTCCGGATGACCGGGCCGTTGGAGTGGATGGTCAGCTCAACCCTCTCGCAGACGTCGGCGAGCTTGGGGTTGCGCTCCTGGGACACCTCCACATCGACGGTCATCCCCTTGCGCTCCCACTTGGAGAGCCTGTCGAGCTTGTTCTCGACGTGCTGTCGGAACTTGTCACTCACACCGGTGCGTCGACCCTTGACGATGATGTCCATAGGACCCCCTTCATCGCGTGACCGCCGTGAAGGCGACGGCCAGGCTGGCTCTGCATCCCTTCCGCCGTCGGGGGGCGGAGGGGTGTCGCGCGCGTCAACCCCCTTCCGCTCGTGACCTGATCCTGAACGGATCACGTCTCGCTTGGAAGTGCGTATACCCACCAGGGGCACGGTCCTCACCCGCCACAGGGACCCGATTGGTCGGGCCTCTCCGGGCAGGGAGGAGGACTTCTGCCGTGTTCGCGACAAGACGCCCATGACTCGGCCGCTGACGCCCCGGTCGGCCGTGCCGCGGGGGCATGCGCCGGGCGCCGAGCGGTACGGGGACACCTCGGGGGGCGCTACCCCCGGAGAGGTGGGGCGGTGCCCCCGGGAGCCCGCCGGTGAAGGCGAACTCCCGGAGTATGGCATGCCACCCGTCCGGCCGACCTGGTCTTCGTCCCCACATCCGCCTGCTGAGAGTGTCGCCGCTCTTAGACGCGACTACTGCTCTTCTCCCTGTCATGAGGGACATCTGGACCCTCCGCGGGGCAGGGCTTACCTCTAAGGCGCACCGTGATCGGTCGACGAAAAGTCGCCTTACGTGGGCCGTTTCGCCTGCGCCTGGCATCGGCTTGCCGAAGGGGCGCCCTGGGGTTTCCCAGGGCTCCTGATCTCCGGCGCAACCACGGACCCGGACGGGTGCCATACGGTGACCGTAACCTGTCCTGGCGAGGATGTCAGGTAGCGGCCGGTCTCCCAACCCGCTGACAACTACCGCAAAGCCTTGCATACGTGGACTTTTCACCTGTTCACGAGGGTTCGTAAAACCTTCTTGCCCCCTCGGCCCGAATTCCCTCGCCGTGCGCGGCGAGGCGTTCGGCGAGGACCACCGCCCCCGCCACCCGGATCCCCGCGGCCCTCAGCGCACGGGTCGCCTCGGCCGCCGTCGCGCCCGTGGTGAGGACGTCGTCCACGACGACCGCCGCTCCCCCGGCCCGGTCCCGGGAGGGGGGAACGGCGACCAGGGTTCCCTCGCGGTTGGCGAGCCTCTCGGCCCGTCCCAGGCCGGCCTGGCGCCTGGGCCTGCCCCGGTGGCGCAGGAGCGGCAGGACGGTCCCCGCCGCCGGACCGCCCGCGCGGGCCAGGCAGGCGAGCGCCAGCCGGGTGACGGGGGCGTGCGGGTCGCGCGGCGGCCCGCGGCCCGGCACGGGCACGAGGAGCGTGTCCGGGCCCGCCAGTCCCGACGCCTCGTAGGCGGACGCCAGGCGTCCGCCCAGGACCGGGGCCAGGGAGTCGGCCCGGCCCTCCTTGTAGGCGAGCAGCACCCGGCGGTGGTGTCCGGCGTAGGGGCCCGCCGCCCACACGGGCGGACACCCCGGTCTCGGCGCGCAGCGGTGGGGCCGGCGCTGCAGCAGGGTGAGGCAGCCCGTGCACAGGGGCCCCGAGGGGCCCGCGCACCCGGCGCAGAGTTGGGGAAGGACCAGGTCGAGCAGTGCCGAGAACGCGTCGCGCACCGCGCCGGCCAGGGGTGTCGTGTGGTTCACCCCTCCAGGATCCGGCCCGGCCGGGGCCGGCGCCAGCCCCTCCCCGGACCTGTGGACAGGCCCCGGGGGACGCCCGCGCCGGGGCGGCGCGCGGGGCCCGAGGAGCCCGCGCCGGAGGGCTCCGTGCGGGCCCGGCCCCGGGTCACCCCGGGAAGGTGGGCGCTCCGCCCTCCACCACGTTCTGCCAGTTCAGGGGATCGTTGGAGATCCAGATGTTGCCGTCGTCGGAACCGGCGACCAGGGGCTGCCCGGGAGCTCCGGAGATGGTCATCATGCTCGCGACCGGGGTCCCGGCGCTGGCGGGCGGGGTCCCGCCGTCCAGCGAGACCAGGAACGCCTGGGCGGTGCCGCCGTCCCGGCCGCCCAGGACCACCAGCTGGTCGGAGCTGCGCCACGCGACGTCGGTGAGGTCCTGCAGCTCCCTGGCGAGGGTGACGAACGACCCCAGCACGACCTGCCCGTCGGCGTCCTCCACGACCCGGCCCACCTGCAGCGACCGCTCTCCGTCCTCCTCCGTGACCAGCGCGGCCCGGGTGCCGTCGCGGGAGATCTGGAAGTGCACCACGGAGGTGTCGCGCAGCCCGGACACGTCCACGCGCACCACCTCCTCGCCGCCGCGCAGGAGCCACAGCGCGGTCGTCCCCGGGGCGGGGGGCGGCCCCTCCTCGACCGGGTCCTCGGTGTCGGCCTCCTCCTCGGCCGTCTCCTCCGCGTCCGGGTCGCGCTCCGCCGACCCGGCGTCCTCGGTCTCCTCGACCACCCACAGGTTGCCGTCGACGTCCCAGGACAGCTCCGTGAAGACCCCGTCCGAGAGGACCTCCTCGATCTGCGCGCCCGGGCTGGTGAAGCTCGTCACGACCTCGCCCCCGCCCTGGGTGATCCCCGCGACGGTGCTCTCGTCGACGGACACCGCGAACCGCTCCAGGAGGCTGTCGCCGGCCCCCAGGGGGCCCGGCACCCGCTCGACCTCCTCGAAGACGCCCTCGTCCCAGTCCTCCGCGGACCAGAGCTGTCCCTCGTGCGTGTAGTAGGCGCGGACCCCACCAGTGATCGCGCCGGGGTTCACCCGGGACCAGTGGTCGCTGCCGGGGCGCGGCCGGTCGGCGCTCTCGCCGTCGGAGCCCGGGAAGTCCACCTCCGAGCCGTTCACCTTCAGCGTGAACTCCTGGATCTCCGGCAGCTGGCGGAGCGTCCAGGCGATCTGCGCCCCCATGGCGAACTCGTCGACCTCCCCGGAGGCGCCCACGTCGATGACCGCGTGTTCGGCGTCGACCGCCAGGGAGGGCGTGGCCCCCCGGGGGAAGGCGGACTCCACCGCGGGGTCCAGCCACTCGCTGGGGCCGCCGATGAGCTTGCGGAGCAGGCGTTCCGGCAGCTGCTCGTTGCTCACCGGCAGGTAGACCGGGTCCGGGACCAGCGCGCTCCGCGCGGGGTTGAAGAAGTACAGGTTGAAGGGCCGGTGCGTGCGCTCCACGTCGAGCTGGCTGAGGATGAGCTCGTCCGGCAGGCTCCGGATGCGCCAGTCGCCGTCGGGGTCGCCGTTCTCGCGCGCGAGCAGGAACGGCTCGTCGAGCAGGCGCCCGCTGTCGCTGGAGACGTACTTGCCGCTCTCGTCGATCGTGGCGACGAGGGAGCTGCGCATCCGCACGGTCGCGGTGAGCCCGTCGGCGCTGATCTCGGCGTCGAGGTCGACGGTGTCGAGGTCGGCGAAGACCTTGACCGTGCCGTCGGGCGACCAGGTCTCCCCCGTCTCGGGCAGCATGTAGCTGCGCGCCGCCTTGTGCTCCTCCTCGAAGCTGCCCATGTCCTTGAGGAAGCCGCTGACGAGGCCCTCCGGATCGACCCCGGGCTGCGGGCCGGCGGGCAGCAGCCGCACGTAGCCGCCGTAGGGGTCGCCCGCGGAGTCCCCCCCGGCGCCCGGGACGACGGGGCCCGTCGTCGGAACGGAGGCGCAGGCCGCCATGGCCGCGCACACCGCCGCGGCCGCCAGCGAGGCGCGCACGGCACGGCCGATCAGGCCCGGTCCTGTCATGACCCGTCCTCCCCACCCTCGCGCGGGTCGCGTTCGGAACGTACGGCCGTGTCGTCGGCGGCGCCGGACCGCGTGCCCTCCCGGTCGCCCCGGCCCGGGATCCGCTCGGGGCGGGCGTGGCCGTTGGCCGCGGGCTTGGGCCCGGCCGCGCCGTCCTTGTCCCCGAACGCCGGGAAGGTGCGGCCGAGCGCGATCTCGGGCGGTACCAGGGGCAGGGGGGAGCCGCGCAGCTCGCTGCCGGAGCGGCGGGGCAGGGACAGCCGGAACTGGGACCCCTGTCCGGGCAGGCCCCAGGCCTGGAGCCAGCCGCCGTGCAGGACGGCGTCCTCCTTGGCGATGGACAGGCCGAGGCCCGTGCCCCCGGTGGTGCGCACGCGGGCGGGGTCGGCGCGCCAGAAGCGGTCGAAGCACAGGTGCTCCTCCCCCTCCTTGAGCCCCACCCCGTAGTCGCGCACCGCCACGGCGACCGCGTCGCGGTCCCCCGCAGCGGTGACCACCACGTCCCGGCCCTCGCTGTGCTCGATGGCGTTGACGACGAGGTTGCGCAGGATGCGGTTGATCCGCCGTGTGTCGAACTCCGCCAGGCAGGGCTCGGCGGGAAGGCGCAGCACCACCTTGATGCCCCGGCGCTCGGCGATCTGCTCGGCGTCGCCCACGGCCCTCATGACGGCGTCGCGGACGTCCGCCGACTCGATGCCGAGCGTGGCGGCGCCCGCGTCGTGGCGGCTGATCTCCAGCAGGTCGGCGAGGAGCTCCTCGAAGCGCTCGACCTGGCTCTGCAGCAGCTCGACGGAGCGGCGCATGGTGGGGTCGAGCTCGTCCCGGTCGTCGAAGAGCAGGTCACCGGCCATCTTGATGGTGGTCAGCGGGGTGCGCAGCTCGTGGGAGACGTCGGAGACGAACTGGCGCTGGAGCTTGGACAGCTCCTCCAGCTCCTTGATCTTCTCCTCCAGGTTGCCCGCCATGTCGTTGAAGGAGACGGCCAGCCTGGCCAGGTCGTCCTCGCCCTGCACGGTCATGCGCTCGGTGAGGTCGCCGGCGGCCAGCCGCTCCGCGGACTGGGCTGCGGAGCGGACCGGGCTCACCACCTGCCGGGTGATGACGAACGCGATCAGCCCGAGGAGTATGACCAGCAGGACCGCGACCAGCGCGACCGTGTTCTGGACGAGGTCGAGGATCTCCTGCTCGTGCTGGAGCGGGAACAGGTAGTACAGCTCGTAGGCGTGCGTGAGCTGGGCGCCGACGACCAGCGCGGGCTCCTCCTCGCCCTGCTCGGTGGTGACCCGCGTGTACGTGTGGTACTGCTGGTCGTTCGCCTCGGACTGGCGGACCTGCTCGATCAGGCGCGGTGGGACGCTGCCCTCGCCGGTCGCCCACCCGAGCTCGTCGCTCACCGAGGGCAGGATGACCACGCTGTAGAGGCCGGTGTCGCCGCTGCGGCTGGTGAGCTCGCTGGCGAGGTTGTACAGGAGCCGGTCGCGGTCGCCCCCGTCGTTCTCCTGGAGCTCGGCGAGGGCGTAGTTGAGCCCGGCCCGGTGGTCGGTGACCGCGGTGGTGATCTTGGCGTCGAGCAGCCCGCCGCGCACCTGGGAGATCATCGCGTACCCGAGCCCCACCATGACCAGCAGGGACAGCACCAGCGTGGTGGAGATGACCCGCAGGTGGAGCGAGCGGCGCCAGTTGGTGTGCACGCCGCGCACCAGGGCGCGGGCGGCCCTCTGGGCGAACAGGTAGGTGCGGGTCAGGCCGGTCTCGCCGTCACGCCACCGCCCTCCGGGCGCGGGCAGCCCGGAGGGCGGGACGGACCGTTGCCCCTCGGAGTCGGCCCCCCGCTCCTCCTCGGGTGTACCTGCGGTCATGTGCGGCCCTGCGGTATCAGGCGGTTCCGGCCTTGTAGCCGACACCGCGGACGGTCACGACGACCTCGGGGTGCTCGGGGTCCTTCTCGATCTTGGCGCGCAGGCGCTGGACGTGGACGTTGACCAGGCGGGTGTCCGCCGCGTGGCGGTAGCCCCACACCTGCTCCAGCAGGACCTCGCGGGTGAAGACCTGGCGCGGCTTGCGGGCCAGGGCGACCAGGAGGTCGAACTCCAGGGGAGTGAGGCTGATCTGCTCGCCGTCGCGGCGCACGGCGTGCCCGGCGACGTCGATGGTGATGTCACCGATCTGGAGGACCTCGGGAGCGGGCTCCTCGGTGCGGCGCAGCCGCACGCGGACCCTGGCCACCAGCTCCTTGGGCTTGAACGGCTTGACGATGTAGTCGTCGGCCCCCGACTCCAGGCCCAGGACGACGTCGATGGTGTCGCTCTTGGCGGTGAGCATGACGATGGGCACGCCCGACTCCGCGCGGATCTGGCGGCACACGTCGATCCCGTCGGCCCCGGGCAGCATCAGGTCGAGGAGGACCAGGTCGGGCTTGGTTTCGCGGAAGGCCTCCAGGGCCTTGTCCCCGTCATGCACGAACGAGGGCTCGAATCCCTCACCCCGCAGCACGATGCCCAGCATCTCGGCGAGGGCGAGGTCATCGTCGACAACCAGTACACGTCCCTTCATGTGTGTGTCCGGCGCCGGGCGTCAGCACCGCCTCGCGGGCGGATTTCGCGGCGCCTACTCCTCTCTCTGGAACACTCAAGCGGCGTAAACGGTCGGTGCGCCCCTGCTCCTCGACGCAAGGAACTGCTTTGTCCCCCCAACCTTGCCACCTTCGGGCGGGGTTGGGAGAGTGGTCGATGCATTTCGCTCCGTGCGGACCGATTTCGACCACCGGCGGTGTCGGCCCTGGCTGCGCCGGTCCGAAAACCTTCGCGACTTGGCCTGTTGGTAACAGAAAGCATACAAAAGGAATGAAGTGCGTCGGTTGTTGCTGGACGCGCGCCAGGGCCGCCGGGCACTGGTGGGACCGGCCGGTAGGTTGGATTCCAACACGGTAGAAATCGCGCGGATCCGCTCGCGCAGCGTAACCGAACACCACGGAGGGCGGAGCACATGACCCAGGAGGACGACCACCGGGACACGTCGGGAAGCAGTCCCGGCGCCCCTGGCGATGGCGGTTCCTCCGGGGGTGCACCTTCGGAGCCGGGCGGCTGGGCCGCCCCCGGGAGCGCGCCGTCCGCGCCCGAGCCCCCCGCGGGCGGACCGGCGGTCCCGTCCGGCCCGCAGGAGCGGCCGGGCTTCGCCGCGCCGGGTTCGGGCGGGCCCGCCCACGGGGACGTGCCGCCGCAGGACCCGTACGGGGCGCCCGGCGCCGGACCGCAGTCGTACGGGCAGCAGGGCTACGGCCCCCAGCCCGGGTACGGACAGCAGGGTTACGGCCCCCCGTCCGGATACGGGCAGCAGGGTTACGCGCCCCAGCCCGGGTACGGTCCCCAGGGCCACGGACAGCCGGGGTACGGTCAGCCGCCCGGCTACGGGCCGCAGGGGTACGGGCCGCAGGGGTACGCTCCCCAGCCCGGATACGGCTCGCCCCTTCCCCCCGGGATCCCCCGCGCACCCAAGCCCGGTGTCGTCCCGCTCCGCCCCCTGGCCCTCGGCGACGTCTTCAACGGCGCGTTCAGCCTCATCCGGAGCAACCCGAGGACCACGGTCGGCCTCTCCCTGGTCGTCATGGCCATCGCCGCCGTGCTGACCTCGCTGGCCTCGGCCTGGTACCTGGACGACTACACGGCCTGGATGGACGAGGTCCTCGTCGATCCGGCCGCCGTCGACCCGAACGCCCCGCTGTTCCCCGGCTCCCCGCTGACCTTCGTCCTGATGTTCGCGGGCGAGCTCATCGTCTACCTCGGCGGATTCGTCCTCCTGGGCCTGCTCGCCGCCGCCATCGGCATGGCCGTGCTCGGGCACCGCCTCACGCCCCGCCAGGCGTGGGAGGCAGCCCGCGGCCGGATCGGGGCCATCATCGGCCTCGCGCTCGTCAAGCTGGCCATCCAGTTCGTCATGTGGACCGCCTTCGTGGTGGCGGCGACCCTCTCGTTCGTGCTCGGCATCGTCGTGGGCGTCGAAGGGGGGCCGGCCGCCGGCATCGTCGTCGGCCTCCTGGTGTTCCTGCTGGCCACCGCCGTCGTCGTGGCGCCGAGCACGTGGATCTGGGTCCGGCTCTACTACGCCATGCCGATGATCGTGCTCGAACGCCTCGGCCCGGGACAGGCCATGGCCCGCTCCTGGCGCCTGTCCCAGGGGCAGTGGTGGCGCACGTGCGGCTACTGGCTGCTGACGCTGGTGATCGTCCTCCTCGTCGGCTCGATCCTCAACATGCCGTTCGGCATCGCCGCCGGGGTGTTCACCTTCATCGACGCGACCGCGACCTGGACCGTCGTCGCCTCCGCCGCCCTCACCTACGTGGGCACGGTGCTGGTCTACGCGGTCACCCAGCCCTTCTCGGCCGGCGTCACCACCCTGCTCTACGTCGACCTGCGCATGCGCCGTGAGGGCCTCGACCTGAAGCTGCACGAGGCGGCCCGGGCCGGCTACGAGGCCGGACCGGAGATCTACCTGCCGGAGCCGCGGACGTGAGCCTCCACCTCTCGGCCGCCGGCGAGGTCAGCCGGGACGAGGGTCGCAGGCGCGCCGTCGAGGAGCTGAGCGACCCCCTGTACGGGGAGCAGGAGCCGGGCCTCCTCGACCGCTTCCTCGACTGGCTCTCCGGCCTCATCGACGGGCTCGCCGAGGCGGGCTCTGGGGTCTTCGGGGGCTGGGTGGTCCTCGCCCCGCTCCTGCTGGTCGTCGCCGCCCTGGCGGTCTGGCTGATCGTCTGGCTGCGGCCCTCGCGGAGCCGCGCCGCCGGGCCGCCCGTGCACGAGGGCGCGGTCCTGTCCGCGACCGACCACCGGACCGCCGCCGACCGCCACGAGGCCGCGGGCGAGTACGCCGCGGCCGTCGCCGAGCGCCTGCGCGCCATCAGCGTCGACCTCGAGGACCGGGTGATCGTCGCGCCGCGCGCCGGGCGCACGGCCACGGAACTGGCCGCCGAGGCCTCCGTGCTGCTGCCCGGCGAGGCGGACGGACTGCGCGAGGGCGCCCGGATCTTCAACGACGTGGCGTACGGCGACCGCTCCGCGACCGCCGACTCGGCGCGGACCATGCGCGAACTGGACACGCGGCTCAGGGCCGCCCGCCCCGCCGAGGAGGCGCGAGGATGACGGCCACAGCCCCCGCCGCGCCGCCCCGGACCGGCGCCCCCGGGGACGGCGGCCCGGACGCCCCCCGCGCACTCCGCGTGTGGCGTTCCGCGCGCACGCCCGTCGCCGTGGTCACCGCCCTCGTCGTCGTCTCGGTGCTGCTCTCCCTGGGTACCGAGCGGTTCCCCACCGGCTACCTGGAACCCGGCTCCGTGTCCCCCGACGGCACACGCGCCCTGGTCGAGGTCCTGGGCGAGGACCGCGACGTCGACGTCGTCCGCTCCTCGGCCGCCGCGGGCGAGGCCGTCGCGCGGGCCGGCGGCGACGCCGTGCTCGTGGTGACCCTCGACCACCGGCTGCTGCCCTCCGAACTGGAGGAGCTGGCCGCCCTCGACACGGACACCGTCCTGGTGCAGCCCTCCGTGGCCTCCCTCGCGGCGTTCGCGCCCGGGGTCGAGGTGACCGGGCGGGAGGTGCCCGACAACATCCTGGAGTACGGCTTCGCCCCCGAGTGCGGCCTCCCCGCCGCGGAGGCCGCGGGGAACGCCACCGTCGGCGGCGAGCTCTACTCGGCTCCGGCGGGGGCCGACGCCACCGGGTGCTACCCGGGCGGGAGCGGCGACGCCCTCCTCCGCGTGGAGGACGGCGGGACGGCCACCACCGTCCTCGGCACGGGGACCCCCCTGACCAACACCGCCCTCGACACCGGGGGCAACGCCGCGCTCGCGATGAACCTCATGGCCGCGGACGACGTGGTGTGGCTCCGTCCCGACCCGCCTCGGCAGGAGGGCAGCGCCACCCTGTGGGAGCTCGTCCCGCCGGGCCTGCGCTGGTCCCTGGTCCCCCTGGTCGCCACCCTGCTGCTCCTCGCCCTGTGGCGGGGCCGCCGGATGGGCGCCCTGGTCCCCGAGGCCCTCCCCGTCGTCGTGCGCGCCTCGGAGACCACGGAGGGGCGCGCCGGGCTGTACCAGGCGCGCAAGGCGCGGGACAGGGCCGCGTACGCCCTGCGTTCGGGCTTCCTGGAGCGCACGGTGCCCAAGCTCGGCCTCAGCGCGGAGACGGCGCCGGAGGCGGTCGTGGAGACCGTCGCCGCCAGGACCGGGGACGACCCCGGCCACCTGCGCGCCCTCCTCTACCCGGACGGCCACGACCCCTACGCGGCCGACGACGACGCGCTCGTCCGGCTCGCCGACGAACTCGACGAGCGCACCCGGAGGCTGAGGTGACCCCCGCGGCACCCCGCCGGGCGCCCTCCCCCCGCCACGACACAGTGAACGACCAGGTATCGAGAGAGGTAGACGGCACGTGAGCGCCTTCACACCCGAGGCACCGCCATCCGCCGACGAGGCACGCGCGGCGCTGGTCGCCCTGCGCCGCGAGGTGGCCAAGGCGGTCGTGGGCCAGGACGAGACGGTGACCGGCCTGGTCGTGGCACTGCTGTGCCGCGGCCACGTCCTGATGGAGGGTGTGCCCGGCGTCGCCAAGACGCTGCTGGTGCGCACCCTCTCCGCGGCCCTGTCCCTGGACCACAAGCGGGTGCAGTTCACGCCCGACCTGATGCCGGGCGACGTGACGGGCTCGCTCGTCTACGACCAGCACACCGCGAAGTTCGAGTTCCTCAAGGGGCCGGTCTTCACCAACCTGCTGCTGGCCGACGAGATCAACCGGACCCCGCCCAAGACCCAGGCCTCGCTGCTGGAGGCCATGGAGGAGCGGCAGGTGACGGTGGAGGGCAGCCCGGTCGCGCTGCCGGACCCGTTCATGGTGGCGGCCACCCAGAACCCGGTGGAGTACGAGGGCACCTACCCGCTGCCCGAGGCGCAGCTGGACCGGTTCCTGCTCAAGGTCACCGTCCCGCTGCCCGAACGGGCCGCCGAGGTGGAGATGCTGGGCCGGCACGCGGCCGGTTTCGACCCGGGCGACCTGGCCGCCGCCGGGGTGGTCCCGGTGGCGGGCGCCGCCGAACTTCGGGCGGCCCGCGAGGCCGTGCAGCGGGTGCGGATCGCGCCCGAGGTGCTCGGCTACATCGTCGACCTGTGCAGGGCCACGCGGCACTCGCCGTCCCTGCAGCTGGGCGCGTCCCCCCGCGGCGCCACGGCGCTGCTGCGCACCAGCCGCGCGTGGGCGTGGCTGTCGGGCCGCGACTACGTGATCCCCGACGACGTGAAGGCCCTCGCCAAGGGAACGCTGCGGCACCGGATCGCCCTGCGCCCGGAGGCCGAGCTGGAGGGCGCGACCACCGACGGAATCCTGGACGGTGTGCTCGCCTCCGTCCCGGTACCGCGCTGATGGTGGTCACCGGCAGGGCGGTCCTGCTGGCGTTCCTCGCGACGGTCGCGGTGGCGCTGTCCGGCCTGGTCGGCGCCTGGGCCGCCGTCGCGGCCCTGGTGCTGCTGGCTCTGCTGCTCGTCGCCGACGTGTGCCTCGCCGCGAGCCCTGCGGCGCTGCGGCTCTCCCGGGACGGGGACTCCTCGCTGCGCCTGGGCGACTCCGCGGTGGTGCACGTGACCCTCGCCAACCCGACCCGGCGCAGGCTGCGCGGCTCGGTGCGGGACGCGTGGCCGCCGAGCTCGCACGCGGCGCCGCGCGGTCAGCCGGTCCGGGTGGACGCGGGCGAGAGGCGCCGGGTGACGACGACCCTGACCCCGAGCCGGCGCGGTGACGCCCGGGCCGCCGGGGTGACCGTGCGCACCATCGGCCCGCTGGGACTGGCGGGCAGGCAGCGGACGCTGACCGCGCCGTGGACCGTGCGGACCCTGCCGCCGTTCCACAGCCGCCGCCACCTGCCCGGCAAGCTCTCGCGGCTGCGCGAGCTGGAGGGCCAGCACACGGCGATGGTGCGCGGTCAGGGCAGCGAGTTCGACTCGTTGCGCGACTACGTGCCCGGCGACGACGTGCGGTCGATCGACTGGCGGGCCACCGCCCGCAACGACGGCGTGGTGGTGCGGACGTGGCGCCCCGAGCGGGACCGGCGCATCCTCATCGTGCTGGACACGGGGCGCACCTCGGCGGGCCGGGTGGGCGACACCCCGCGGCTGGACCACGCCATGGACGCCGCCCTGCTGCTGGCCGCGCTGGCGGGCCGGGCGGGCGACCGGGTGGACTTCATGGCCTACGACCGGCGCACGCGCGCCCAGGTGCGGTCGTCCGGCAAGGGCAGCCAGGTGAACCGGATCGTGGAGGCCATGGCCCCGCTGGAGGCGGAGCTGGTGGAGTCCGATCCGGCCGGGCTCGTCGGAACCGTCCTGGGCACCCAGGGGCGGTCCAGGCGGCTCGTGGTACTGCTCACCGACCTGAACGCGGCGGCGCTGGAGGAGGGGCTGCTGCCGAGGCTGCCCCTGCTGACGTCGCGCCACCTGCTGCTGGTCGCGGCCGTGCGGGACCCCGCGGTCGACGGGATGGCGGGGGAGCGCGGCGGCGCCGACGCCCTGTACCGGGCCGCGGCGGCCGAGCGGACGCTGAGCGAGCGGCGGCGGGTGACCGCCGAGCTGCGCCGGTTGGGCGTGGAGGTGGTCGACGCCGACCCCGAGCACATCGCTCCCGCGCTCGCGGACGCGTACATCAACCTGAAGGCGCAGGGGCGGTTGTAGGGCCCGGATTTGTGACCGTGGTGCCCGTCCGGGCCCTCCGTCCGCTTCACGGGACGGCCTCCGGGCGGGCACCATGGCCGTATGCCCATCTCCCCCGGAGCCGCCGACGGCTCGTGCGACGACAGGTCCGCCAACGCCTTCCGGGGCGACGTCCACGGCCAGCTGGTGCAGGCCCGCGACATCCACGGCGGTGTCACGATCCACGCGTCGCAGGCGCCTCCCCCGCCCCTGGTCGACGTGTCGCTGGACGCCCCGCGCCCGGCGACCGCCGTGCGCGGACGCGAGGAGCTGCACGCGGACCGGGCCGGGACCCTGGGCCCCGAGCACCCCGACACCCTGGACACCGCCTACCAGCTCGGCCTGGTCTCGATCCGCCGCGAGCGCTGGGACGAGGCCGGGGAGATCCTGTCGGAGGTGAGGGAGGCGCGCCTCCGGGCAGCCGGGGAGGAGGACCCCCTCCACCTGTTCGCCGTCCAGAACCCCGCCTACGTGACCATGCGCCTCGGGGACCCCGCCGCGGCGGAGACCGGGTTCCGCCGTGTGCACCGCGTGCGCGAACGCGTGCTGGGGGCGGGGCACCACCTCACCGCGGACGCGGCCTACTACGTGGGCCGCGCGGCACAGGAGCGGGGGGAGTTCGCCGAGGCCCTCGGGATCTTCACCGGCGTCCTCCGGAGCTGGGAGGAGCAGCTGGGCGAGGAGCGCCCCCGGGTGGAGACGGTCAAAAGGCGCATCGCTGAGGTCGCGGGGCCCGGACCCGGGACGACCCGCTGAGCCTCCGTCTCAGGAGGCGTTGACCGACCGCACCAGGGCCGTCCACTCCGGTGCGTCGAGCCCGAGCGTCCCCGCCCCCCTGTGGGCGGAGTCCCGCACGCGAACGGCGGACGCGGTGACCGCCACCTCGACGCAGCAGGTCTCGGCGGCGCTGTGGGAGCTCGTGAACCACGCGGGCACCGCCTCCCGGTGCCGGCTTCCCCGGACGCCGCCGCGCGGGCCGTGCCGGGGGGTGTCGGTGTCCATGGTGCGATGCTGCCACGGAGAGCCCGGCGGCGCAGGGGTTCTCAGGCGACCGGTACGGCCTCCGGCGCGTTCTCGATGTCTCCGGTCTCGCCCGCCAGGTACGCCCTGCGGCCCACCGTGAACACGTAGAGCACGAACAGCGCCTCGGCGACCACGCCGATGCCGATCCTCTGCCAGGTGACGTGCACCCAGCCGGTCACGAAGCCCTCGATCAGGCCCGAGACGAACAGCACGACCACCAGGCCCAGCACCACGGCGATGGCGGCGCGGGCCTCCTCGCCCAGGGCGCGCATGCGGGTGCGGTCCCCCGGGGAGATGATCGTCCAGCCGAGCTTGAGGCCCACGCCCCCGGCCACGAACACGGCCGTCATCTCCAGCAGGCCGTGCGGGAGGATCAGCCCGAAGAACACGTCGCCGCGCCCGTGGGCGATCATCATGCCCGCCGCCATGCCGATGTTGATCCCGTTCATGGCCAGCACCGCGATGGTGGGCAGGCCGAACGCCACCCCGAAGATGACCGCCTGGGCGGCCACCCACGCGTTGTTCGTCCACACCTGGGCGGCGAACGAGCCAGCGGGGTTCTCGACGTAGTAGTTGGCGAAGTCGTGCTCGACGTACCGGGCCATCGACTCCGGGGTGCCGAGGGCGTGGAGCACGTCGGGGTCGTTGACGATCCACGCGGCCGTGACCGCGGCGACCGCGACCGTGCCCGCGGACGTCCCGATCCACCACCACCGGAGCCGGTACAGCACCGCCGGGAACACCCGGGTGAAGAAGCCCCCGACGTCCCGCCACGCGGACGCGTGGGCGCCGGTCACCGCCGACCGGGCGCGCGCCACCAGTGCCGACAGCCTGCCGACGAGGGCCGGGTCCTGGCCCGAGGAGCGCACGACCGACAGGTGGGTGGACACCCTCTGGTAGAGCTCGACGAGTTCGTCGATCTCCTCACCGTCCAGTGAACGGCGCCTGCGCACCAGATCGTCCAGCCGTTCCCAGTCCCGGGCGTGCACCGCGGCGAACACGTCGATATCCACGCATGGGACCCTATCGGTTCGGCTCGGGGCGGTGCCCGCGAGGCGAACCCGCCGTCCCATGTGGCGGGTAATGTCATGGGGACGGTTTCAGACAGCCCTGAGGGAGCGTGTGCTGGTGTCCTATCCCGGCAACGGTGACACCCGCGGCGACGTGTACGGCGTGACACCACTGGTCACCGGTGACGCGGTGGTGCTCGACCTGCGTCCGGCGGGCTTCGCCACGAGGGCCGCGGCCCTGGCCATCGACGTCATCGTCCAGATCATCGCGCTGATCGCGCTCGGCATCCTGACGTCGTGGATCAGCACCGGCATCGACGCGGCGGCGACGGCCGCGGTCTCGCTGGCGGGCCTCGTCCTGGTCCTGGTCGGCTACCCGACCGTCTTCGAGACGGTCTCGCGCGGGCGCTCGCTCGGGAAGATGGCGCTGGGCCTGCGGGTGGTCGGCACCGACGGCTCGCCCGAGCGGTTCCGGCAGGCGCTGGCGCGCGGGCTGGCGTCGTTCGTGGAGATCTGGATGACGACGGGCACGGTCGCGCTCATCACGTCGATGGTCAACCGGGACGGCCGCCGGGTGGGCGACTTCGTCGCCGGGACCATGGTGGTGGAGGAGCGCGGCGGCAGCCGCCGCGACGAGGTCGTCCCCATGCCGCAGCACCTGGCCGGGTGGGCGGCGGGCGTCGAGCTGTCCCGGCTGTCCGCGGAGACGGCGGCCGCCGCCCGCCAGTACGTGCTCCGCTACGGCGAGCTGGCCGAGCACACCCGCCACGAGATGGGGATCAGGCTGGCCGACGCCGTCGCCGCGCAGGTCAGCCCGCCTCCGCCGCCCGGCACCACCCCTCCGTACTTCCTGGCCGCCGTGCTCGCCGAGCGCCGCCGGCGCCACGAGGCCGCCGCGCAGCCGCCCGACCACGCACAGCAGCCCCCGCAGGGGTATCCGGGACGGCCGGACGGCCACGCGCAGCAGTACGGCGGGTTCGGACAGGCCCCGGGCCACCCGCACCGGCCGGGGTACACGCAGCAGTACGGCGGCCACCCGCAGGCGGGACCCCCGCAGGGCGGCCCGTACCCCCACCGCTGACGGGCCCGGAGCCGCGGCGCACCGGGGGCTCAGGGGCGCCAGGAGCGCAGGTAGTCCTCCTGGCCCGGGGTGAGCGAGTCGATCCGCACCCCGAGCGAGGCCAGTTCCAGCCGGGCCACCTCCGTGTCGATGCCCGCGGGCACCTCCAGCACCCCCGGCCCCATGTCGGTGTGGTTCGCCGCCAGCCACTCCGTGGTCAGGGCCTGCACCGCGAACGACATGTCCATGACGGCCGCGGGGTGGCCCTCGGCGGCGCCGAGGTTGACCAGGCGCCCCTCCGACAGGAGCAGGACGCGGCGCCCGTCCGCGAACACGTACTCCTCGGCCTGGTCGCGGACCCCGCGGTCGACCGCGACGGCCAGCCGCTCCAGGGCGGCCAGGTCGATCTCCAGGTCGAAGTGGCCCGAATTGGCGAGGATGGCGCCGTCCTTCATCCGCTCCAGGTGCTCGGCCCGGACCACGTCGCGGTTCCCGGTGACGGTGACGAACACGTCACCGACCGGGGCGGCCTCCTCCATCGTCGTGACGGTGTAGCCCTGCATGACCGCGTCCAGGGCCTTGACCGGGTCGACCTCGGTGACGACCACCCTGGCCCCCATGCCGCGGGCCCGCTCCGCGAGCCCCCGTCCGCAGTAGCCGAACCCGGCTACCACGACCGTGCGCCCGGCGAGCAGCGCGTTGGTCGCCCGCAGGATGCCGTCGATGGTGGACTGGCCGGTGCCGTACCGGTTGTCGAACATGCGCTTGGTGGCGGTGTCGTTGACCGCCACCATCGGCAGGCGCAGCTCGCCCTCGGCGCTCATCCTGCGCAGCCTGATGACGCCGGTGGTGGTCTGCTCGCAGCCGCCCAGCACGCCCTCCAGCAGGTCGGGCCGGTCCGCGTGCGCGGTGTTGACCAGGTCGCACCCGTCGTCCAGGATCAGGTGCGGACGCGTCTCCAGGACCGTCACCAGGTTTCGGTCGTAGGATGCCGGATCCATCCCGGCCCATGCGTAGACCGAAACACCGTACTCGGCGACCAGGGCCGCCGCGGTGTCGTCCTGGGTGGACAGCGGGTTGGACGCCGCCAGCGCCACCTCGGCACCGCCCGCGCGCAGGGCGCGCAGCAGGTTCGCGGTCTCGGCCGTCACGTGCAGGCACGCGGCCACGCGCAGCCCCTCCAGGGGGCGTTCCGACGCGAAGCGCTCGCGCACGCTGCGCAGCACCGGCATCGAGTGCTCCGCCCAGTCCACGCGGCGGATCCCGGCACGGGCCAGGCCGAGGTCGGCCACCTCGTGCGCGGTGTCGGTCATGTGCTCACCAGAGTCCCTTCGCCGGTCCGGTCCCCGTTCCCGACCGGGGCCGGAACAGGCCGCGGGCGCCGCCGGGGGTCCCGGCGGCGCCCGGTCGTCCCGCCTCCCCGCCCGCCCCCCGCACGACTA
>NZ_JBSHDN010000103.1:0-21674 GCF_053616335.1 Nocardiopsis sp. NPDC055824 | reverse complement strand
CTACTGCCGGGGCCCCGCCCGGAGGCGGGGCAGCCCTGTCCCTACAGCCTAGGCCGTTCGGTGGGCGGGCCCCGCTCAGCGCACCGGCGCCGCCCCGGGGGGACGGCGCCGCGGCCGCCTCCCCCGCCCCGTGCCCGGCGGATCGGGGGGGCACGCGCCGCCGGTGTCCGGACCGCCCCGTGGCGCTCCTCACACCCTGTCCCGTCCGGGGCCCGCCCGGGCCCCGGACGGGGAGGCCCCGGCTACTCCCGGCCGGCGTTGAGCGCCCTGGCGTGCTCCTGGAGGGAGCGCACCCCGACGTCGCCGCGCACGCGCGCCTCGATGGCCTGGACGGCCGCGGCCAGCCCCTGCACGGTGGTGACGCTGGGCACGCCGCGCACCACCGCGGCGGTGCGGATCTCGTACCCGTCCAGACGCGGCCCGGCCTGGCCGGCGCTGCCGAACGGGGTGTTGACGATGAGGTCCACCCCGCCCTCGTGGATGAGCTGCACGATCGTGCGCTCCCCGTTGGGGCCGGGGCCCGCGCTGTGCTTGCGCACGACGGTGGCGCGCACGCCGTTGCGGCGCAGCACCACGGCGGTGCCCTCGGTCGCGAGGATGTCGAAGCCCAGGTCGGCGAGCCGCTTGACCGGGAAGATCATCGAGCGCTTGTCGCGGTTGGCCACGGAGACGAACACCTTGCCCCGGGTGGGCAGGGAGCCGTTCACGGCCAGCTGGGACTTGGCGTAGGCGGCGCCGAACTCGACGTCCAGGCCCATGACCTCGCCCGTGGAGCGCATCTCGGGGCCGAGGATGGTGTCGACCCCCTCGCCCTCCTTGTCGATGAACCGGTTGAACGGCAGCACGGCCTCCTTGACCGACACCGGGGCGTCGGCGGGCAGGTCGCCCCCGTCGCCGGTGGCGGGCAGCATGCCCTCGGCGCGCAGGTCCGCGATGGACGTGCCCGCCATGACGCGGGCGGCGGCCTTGGCGAGCGGCACCGCGGTCGCCTTGGACACGAACGGCACGGTGCGGGAGGCGCGCGGGTTGGCCTCCAGCACGTTGAGCACGCCCGAGGCCAGCGCGTACTGGACGTTGATCAGGCCGCGCACGCCGGTGCCGCGGGCGATCGCCTCGGTGGAGTAGCGGATGCGCTCGATGTCCTCCTGCCCCAGGGTGATCGAGGGCAGGGTGCAGGCCGAGTCGCCGGAGTGGATGCCGGCCTCCTCGATGTGCTCCATGACCCCGCCCAGGTACAGGTCGGTGCCGTCGTAGATCGCGTCCACGTCGATCTCGATCGCGTCGTCCAGGAAGCGGTCGATGAGCACCGGGTGCTCGGGGCTGACCTGGGCGTTGCGCTCGATGTAGTCGGCGAGCATCGTCTCGCTGTAGACGATCTCCATGCCCCGGCCGCCCAGCACGTAGGAGGGGCGGACCATGACGGGGTAGCCGATCTCGTCCGCCGCGGCCTTGGCCTCGGCGAAGGAGTAGGCGGTGCCGTACTTGGGTGCGGGCAGCCCCGCCTCGGCGAGGACCTTGCCGAACTCGCCGCGGTCCTCGGCCAGGTCGATGGCCTCGGGGCTGGTGCCGATGATGGGCACCCCGTTCTCCTTGAGCCGGCGGGCCAGCCCGAGGGGGGTCTGGCCGCCCAGCTGGACAATGACCCCGGCGACCGTGCCGCTGAGCTGCTCGGCGCGGACGACCTCCAGCACGTCCTCCAGGGTGAGCGGCTCGAAGTAGAGCCGGTCGCTGGTGTCGTAGTCGGTGGAGACGGTCTCGGGGTTGCAGTTGACCATCACGGTCTCGTACCCGGCCTCGGAGAGGGCGAAGGAGGCGTGGACGCAGGAGTAGTCGAACTCGACGCCCTGGCCGATGCGGTTGGGCCCCGAGCCCAGGATGATGATCTTGGGCTTGTCGCCGTCGGGGACCTCGGTCTCCTCGTCGTAGCTGGAGTACAGGTACGGCGTCCGGGCGGCGAACTCGGCGGCGCAGGTGTCCACGGTCAGGTAGACGGGGTGGATGCCGAGGGCGTGGCGGAGTTCGCGGACGACGTCCTCGCTCCGGCCGGTGATCTCGCCGATCTGGAGGTCGGAGAAGCCGAGGCCCTTGACCTCGCGGAGCAGGTCGGCGTCGAGCTTGGGCGCCTCGGCGAGGACGCGCGCCGCCTCCTCCAGCCGGAGCATCTGGTCCAGGAACCACGGGTCGATCCTCGTGGACTCGTGGAGCTCCTCGACGGTGGCCCCGGCGCGGAAGGCCTGCTGGACCTGGCGCAGCCGGTGCTCGGTGGGGACGGCGGCCCTGCGGAGGAGCTCGTCCTTGTCACCGGGGCTGCCCGCCCAGGTCAGCCCCACCCCGGCCTTCTCCAGCGAGCGCATGGCCTTCTGGAGGGCTTCGGGGAAGGACCGGCCGATGGCCATGGCCTCGCCCACCGACTTCATCGTGGTGGTGAGGGTGGGGTCGGCCCCGGGGAACTTCTCGAAGGCGAACCGCGGGACCTTGACGACCACGTAGTCGAGCGTGGGCTCGAAGCTGGCCGGGGTCTCCTTGGTGATGTCGTTGGGGATCTCGTCGAGGGTGTAGCCGACGGCGAGCTTGGCGGCGATCTTGGCGATCGGGAAGCCCGTGGCCTTGGAGGCCAGGGCGGAGGACCGCGAGACCCGGGGGTTCATCTCGATGACGATGACCCGGCCGGTGGTGGGGTGGACGGCGAACTGGATGTTGCAGCCGCCGGTGTCCACGCCGACCTCGCGGATGACCGCGATGCCGAGGTCGCGGAGCTCCTGGTACTCGCGGTCGGTGAGGGTCATGGCGGGGGCGACGGTGATCGAGTCGCCGGTGTGCACGCCCATGGGGTCGAGGTTCTCGATGGAGCAGACCACCACGACGTTGTCGTTGGTGTCGCGCATGAGCTCCAGCTCGTACTCCTTCCAGCCGAGGATGGACTCCTCCAGGAGCACCTCGGTGGTCGGGGAGAGCGCGAGGCCCTGTCCGGCGATGCGGCGCAGCTCGGTCTCGTTGTGCGCGAAGCCGGAGCCCGCGCCGCCCATGGTGAAGGAGGGGCGCACGACGACCGGGTAGTTCAGCGCCTCGGCGGCGTCCAGGCACTCCTGGAGGGTGTGGCAGATGCGCGAGCGGGCGGACTCGCCGCCGATGCGCTCGACGATGCGCTTGAAGCTCTCGCGGTCCTCGCCGGACTGGATGGCGTCGATGTTGGCACCGATGAGCTCGACGCCGTACTTGTCCAGGATCCCGGCCTCGTGCAGGGAGACGGCGGCGTTGAGCGCGGTCTGCCCGCCCAGGGTGGGCAGGAGCGCGTCGGGGCGCTCCTTGGCGATGATCTTCTCGATCATCTCGGTGGTGATCGGCTCGACGTACGTGGCGTCGGCGATCTCGGGGTCGGTCATGATCGTGGCCGGGTTGGAGTTGACCAGGATGACCCGCAGGCCCTCGGCCCGCAGGACACGGCAGGCCTGGGTGCCCGAGTAGTCGAACTCGGCCGCCTGCCCGATCACGATCGGGCCGGAGCCGACCACGAGGACGGATGAAAGATCACTACGGCGCGGCATGCTCTTGTTCCTCTAACTACTTGGCAGCCGGAGCGGGCTGGGCGTCGGACATCAGGGTGACGAACTCGTCGAAGAGCTCGGCGGCGTCGTGGGGGCCCGCGGCGGCCTCCGGGTGGAACTGGACGCTGAACACGGGCCGGTCCAGCAGCCGCAGGCCCTCGACGACCTGGTCGTTGAGGCCGATGTGGCTGACCTCGGCCCGGCCGTAGGGGGTGTCGAAGGGGGTGTCGAGCGGGGCGTCCACGGCGAAGCCGTGGTTCTGGCTGGTGATGGCGACCTTGCGGGTGCGGGTGTCGATCACCGGCTGGTTGACGCCGCGGTGGCCGAAGGGCAGCTTGTAGGTGCCCAGGCCCAGGGAGCGCCCCAGGATCTGGTTGCCGAAGCAGATGCCGAAGAGCGGCTTGCCCGCGTCCAGGACGCCGCGCATGGCGTCGACGGGGCCGTCCGCGGTGGCGGGGTCGCCGGGGCCGTTGCTGAAGAACACGCCGTCCGGGTCCAGGGCGAGGATGTCCTCCGCGGTGGCCGCGGAGGGCAGGACGGTGACCCGGCAGCCGCGCTCGGCGAGGCGCTGGGGGGTCATGGCCTTGATGCCGAGGTCGACGGCGGCGACGTGGAACCGGGTCGGGACGCCCTCGGGGGGCAGGACCTCGTAGGCGGCGTCCGTGCTGACCTCGGCGGCCAGGTCGGCGCCGGCCATGCGGGGCGCCTCCAGGACGCGGGCGAGCAGCTTCTCCGGGTCGGTCTCGACGGTGCTGACGGCCGCGCGCATGGCGCCCCGGTCGCGCAGGTGGCGGGTGAGGGCGCGGGTGCCGGTGAGGGCGATGCCGACCACGCCCTGGCGGCGCAGCTCCTCGTCCAGGGTCCGGCGGGCCCTCCAGTTGGAGGTGATGCGCGCGGGCTCGCGGACGACGTACCCGGCGACCCAGATGCGGCCGGACTCGGGGTCGTCGTCGTTGACGCCGGTGTTGCCGATGTGCGGCGCGGTCATCGTGACGATCTGGCGGTGGTACGAGGGGTCGGTGAGCGTCTCCTGGTACCCGGTCATGCCGGTGTTGAAGACGATCTCGCCGAAGGTCTCGCCGGTGGCGCCGAAGGATCGGCCGCGGAAGACCCGGCCGTCCTCGAGCACCAGAATCGCCGGTCCGCCGGTTTCCTCGGACACGTTTCCCCCCTCTGCCGCACCAGGACCGGCCTGGGCGTTCGCTGCTGTCGCTGCCGTGTTCACTTGATCTTGCCTTCCAGGACGGTGGGGGTGCCGCGCAGGAACGTGGCGCGGACCCGGCCCGGCAGGGTCATGCCCCGGAAGGGGGTGTTGCTGCTCTTGGTCGCCATGGCCGCACCGTCCACCGCGACCGGGTCGGCCGGGTCGTACAGGACGACGTTGGCGGGCTCGCCCTCCGCGAGCTCGCGGCCGTGCCCCCCGACGCGGCCGATGCGGGCCGGCGCCGCGGACATGCGGTCGGCGACCCCGGCCCAGGTGAGCAGGCCGGTGTCGACCATCGTCCTCTGCACGACCGCCAGGGCGGTCTCCAGACCGACCATGCCCATCGCGGCGGTGGACCACTCGGTCTCCTTCGCCTCCCTCGGGTGCGGGGCGTGGTCGGTGGCGACGATGTCGATGGTCCCGTCGGCCAGGCCCTCACGCAGTGCCTCCACGTCCTCGGCCGTGCGCAGGGGCGGGTTGACCTTGTAGATCGGATCGTAGCTCTCCACCAGCTCGTCGGTGAGGAGCAGGTGGTGGGGGGTGACCTCCGCGGTCACGTCGCAGCCGCGGGCCTTGGCCCAGCGGATGATGTCGACCGAGCCCTTGGTGGAGACGTGGCACACGTGCAGGCGCGAGCCGACGTGCTGGGCGAGCAGGCAGTCGCGGGCGATGATCGCCTCCTCCGCGACGGCGGGCCAGCCGGGCAGGCCGAGCCGGTCGGAGACGCGGCCCTCGTTCATCTGCGCGCCCTGGGTGAGGCGGGGCTCCTGGGCGTGCTGGGCGACGACGCCGTCGAAGGCCTTGACGTACTCCAGGGCCCTGCGCATGAGCAGGGCGTCGGAGACGCAGATGCCGTCGTCGGAGAAGACGCGCACCCGGGCGGCGGACTCGGCCATCGCGCCGATCTCGGCGAGCCGCTCCCCCGCCAGGCCCACGGTGACGGCGCCGACCGGGCGCACGTCGCAGTAGCCGGCCTCGCGGCCCAGGCGCCAGACCTGCTCGACGACCCCCGCGGTGTCGGCGACGGGGTCGGTGTTGGCCATGGCGTGGACGGCGGTGTAGCCGCCGGCCGCGGCGGAGCGGGAGCCGGACGCGACGGTCTCGGCGTCCTCGCGCCCGGGCTCGCGCAGGTGGGTGTGCAGGTCCACCAGTCCGGGCAGGGCGACCAGTCCGGTCGCGTCGACGGTCTCGGCCCCCTCGGGGGCCTCCAGGTCGGGGCCGATCGCGGTGATCAGGCCGTCGGCCATGAGGATGTCGACGGGGTCCCCGCCGAGCGGGCGGGCGCCGCGGATCAGGTGCGGTCCGTTGGTGTCGGGCATGGCGGTGGTGACTTCCTCGTGTTCTCGGGTGGAGGCGTGGTTCGCGCGGGCGCCGGCGGGAGGGCGCTCACCGCGCGGGGCCGGCTCGGGCGCCGGCGGGCGCCGGCCCCCGGGGCGCCGGTCGCGGGACGGGGCGGCGTCTCCCGGGGAGGGCGCGGGCTAGGAGCCGCCGAGCAGCAGGTAGAGCACGGCCATGCGCAGGCTGACGCCGTTGGCGACCTGCGCGGTGACGGTGCACCGGGGCGAGTCGGCGACCTCGGCGGCGATCTCCATGCCGCGGACCATCGGTCCGGGGTGCATGACGATGGCGTGCTCGGGCATCCGGGCCAGGCGCGCGCCGTCGAGGCCGTAGTTGCGGCTGTACTCGCGCACGGACGGGAAGAACGAGTCGCGCATGCGCTCGGCCTGCACACGGAGCATCATCACGACGTCGGACTTGGGCAGCACGTCGTCGAGGTCGTAGGAGACCTCGCACGTCCAGGTGTCCACCGAGACCGGCAGCAGGGTGGGCGGCGCGACCAGGGTGACGTGGGCCCCCAGGGTGGTGAGCAGCAGGACGTTGGAGCGCGCGACGCGGCTGTGCAGGATGTCGCCGACGACGGCCACCCTGAGGCCGTCCAGGCGCCCCAGCCGCTCGCGCATCGTGTACGCGTCGAGCAGTGCCTGGGTGGGGTGCTCGTGGGTGCCGTCGCCCGCGTTGAGGACGGAGCCGTCCACCCAGGTGGCGAGGCGGTGGGCGGCCCCCGAGGCGCTGTGCCGGATGACGACGGCGTCGGCCCCCATGGCCTGGAGGGTCAGCGCGGTGTCCTTGAGGCTCTCGCCCTTGGAGACGCTGGAGCCCTTGGCCGAGAAGTTGATGACGTCGGCGGACAGGCGCTTGGCGGCGAGCTCGAAGGAGGTGCGGGTGCGCGTGGAGTCCTCGTAGAAGAGGTTGACGACGGTGCGGCCGCGCAGGGTCGGGAGCTTCTTGACGGAGCGGTCGCCGACCTGGGCGAGTTCGGCCGCGGTGTCCAGGACGAGGGTGGCCTCGTCCCTGCTGAGGTCTCCGGTGGAGAGCAGGTGGCGCATCAGGCGTTCCCCTCGGTGGAGCCGGGGCGGGGGCCGGGGGCCCCGGGTCGGAGGCCTCCGTCCCGGGAGGCGCCGGACGGGGGCCGCGAGGGGCCGAGCAGGACCGCGTCGTGTCCGTCGGTCTCCTCCAGGCGCACGGTGACGTTCTCGCGCAGGGAGGTGGGCAGGTTCTTGCCCACGTAGTCGGCGCGGATGGGCAGTTCGCGGTGGCCCCGGTCCACGAGCACGGCGAGCTGGACGGCGCGGGGCCGGCCCAGGTCGCCGAGGGCGTCGAGGGCGGCGCGCACGGTGCGGCCGGAGAAGAGCACGTCGTCCACGAGGACGACGACGCGGTCGTCGAGTCCGCCGCCGGGGATCTCGGTCCTGCCGAGGGCGCGCACGGGGGCCGATCTGAGGTCGTCGCGGTACATCGTGATGTCGAGGGAGCCGACGGGGACGGCGAGGTCCTCGACGCGTCCGATGCGCTGCGCCAGGCGCCGGGCGAGCGGGACACCGCGGGAGGGGATGCCCAGGAGGGTGACGTCCCCGCCGCCCTTGGTGCGTTCGAGCACCTCGTGGGCGATGCGGGTCAGAGCCCGGTTGATCTCGTTGCCGTCGAGGACGGCGCGGGTGCCGTCGGGCACCTCGGGTGACGGTTCGGCGACGCCTTCGGCATCACCTTGCGTCGACTTTCGGACACGCAAAGCAGTGACCCCTTCCCTGCCTCACAGAACAGGTCGTTAAAGGATGTCGATCGGCCCCACGCTACCAGCGGCGATCGGGTCACCCGAGGGGCGGTCCGAGGTCGAAAACGGCCAATGTGACTCTGGTCACACTATTGAGGGGACTCTCATCGCCCAGGAGTGGCCATATCGCCACGCAGTGGATACGACCACAGAATAGTTGAAAGGTGAAATTCCCTGTAGAAACGGGCTTTGTGGACCAGCGCGACGCCCCTCTCGTCCCGAACCGTCCGGACATGAGAGGAGTCTCACTTACGCACGGTTTGGCCACCGATTAGTCGCGTTTCACACCAACGGCTTGACCTGGGGGGCAGACCCCCCTACCGTCACTGTCTGTAACCACTACCGGGTGGGGTTGCACCCCGTGACCATCCGCTGAGCCGCACAGGCGGTTCGCCGAGTACGAGCGGACGTCCCCCCACCACGCCAGCCACCGTCACGGCCGGGAGCGACAAGAACATGCCATCCGAATACGCCAAGTCCCTCGGTGCGCGACTGCGCGCCATCCGCACCCAGCAGGGCCTGTCCCTGCACGGGGTGGAAGAGAAGTCCCACGGACGCTGGAAGGCCGTCGTGGTCGGCTCCTACGAGCGCGGCGACCGCGCCGTCACCGTCCAGAAGCTGGCCGAGCTGGCCGACTTCTACGGGGTCCCCATGTCGGAGCTGCTGCCGGGCGGCGCCGCGCCGACGCCTCTGGGCCCGACACCCAAGCTGGTGATCGACCTGGAGCGCATGCAGCAGCTGCCGCAGGAGAAGGCAGGACCGCTCTCCCGCTACGTCGCCACCATCCAGAGCCAGCGCGGCGACTACAACGGGCGCGTGCTGTCCATCCGCCAGGAGGACCTGCGTTCACTCGCGGTCATCTACGACAAGTCGCCCGGCGACCTGACCGAGGAGCTGATCAACTGGGGGGTCCTCGACCCCGAGGCGCGCCGCGCGGTCGACGCCTTCTAGGGACCGGGGAACACACGAAGGTCGCACCCGCTCGACGAGAACCGGCACCCCGCGGGGCGCCGGTTCTCGTCGTGTCCGGGCCGGCGCAACGGCGCGGCCGGGCGTGGGGCTTCCCCTCCCCAACCCGGCCGCGCCGCACTCCGCCGGGCGGACCCGGCGGAAGTAAATCGAACTCCTGTTCGATAGAAACCAGTTAACCCCAGCCCGTCCGACCCGTCAAGGTCCCCCGCGCCGAGGGCGCGTCGGCGGCCCGTGCCCTAAAATCGGGCTGTGGTAGCCGATACCGAGTTGCGCGAACTGGCGCCGCCCGCCTTCACGCACGCCGTCCCCGCGCTGCTCCGGGTGTACGAGGCCGCCATGCGCCCGCCGCCCGAGCAGCTGCCCGGCCGCGCGGCCGTCATGAACGGCCACGCCTACTACCCTGGCTTCCGCGCCGTGGTCGCGCTCCGCGACGGGCGCCCCGTCGGCTTCGCCTACGGCTTCCACGGCGTGCGCGGCCAGTGGTGGCACGACATGGTCGCCGAGGGGCTGCACGCCGGCGGGCGGGCGCGCCAGGCGCGCCGCTACCTCGCCGACCCCCTGGAGATCGCCGAGGTGCACGTCCACCCCGAGGCGCAGAACCAGGGCGTGGGACGGGCCGTGCTCCACGCCCTGTGCGAGGGGCGCGGTGAGCGCACCGCCGTCCTGTCCACGCGGACGGGGCCGTCGGCGGCGCGCCACCTCTACCGCTCGTGCGGGTTCACCGAGGTGCTGGAGGACTTCGCCTTCCCGGGCAGCCCCGACCAGCCCTTCTCGATCATGGCCGCGCGTCTGCCCCTGACGGGCTCCGGCGACCGGAGACCTCACGGAAGATCTGCCTGGTGGCCTTGGACTGGTTCGAGGTGATGAAGTGGATGCCCGGCGCGCCCTCGTCGAGCAGGCGCTCGCACATGCGCTGGGCGTGCTCGATGCCGAAGGCCCGCACCGCCTCGGCGTCGTCGCCGAAGGACTCGAACCGCTCCGCCAGGGCGCGCGGGAAGGGGGCCCCGGAGAGCTTCTCCGAGCGCGGGATGAAGGACGAGCGGACCACGGGGAACACCTCGGGGATGATCGGCACCTCGCACCCCCGGGCCGCCACGCGGTCGCGCAGCCGCAGGTAGTCCTCCGGGTCGAAGAACATCTGGGTGATGGCGTAGTCGGCGCCCGCCTCGCACTTGCGCACGAAGTGGTCGGTGTCGGTCTCCACGTCGGCCGAGCGCGGGTGCTTGTACGGAAACGCGGCCACGCCCACGCAGAAGTCGCCGCTGTCCTTGAGGAGGCGGACGAGCTCCTCGGTGTAGGTCAGCCCCTCGGGGTGGCTGACCCACTCGCCGTCGGGGTCGCCGGGGGGGTCGCCGCGCACGGCGAGCATGTTGGAGACGCCGGCGTCCGCGAAGCGCCCGATGAGGTGGCGCAGCTCGGCGACGGAGTGGTCGACGAGCGTCATGTGCGCCACCGGCAGCAGGGTGGTGTCGGTGGCGATGCGCTCGGTCGTCTCCACGGTCAGCCCGCGCGTGCTGCCGCCCGCGCCGTAGGTGACCGAGACGAAGGACGGGCCGAGTGCCTCGATCTCCCGGATCGCGCGCCACAGCCGCTCCTGCGACTGGGGCGTGCGCGGTGGGAAGAACTCGAAGGAGAACATCGGCTCGCCCGCGTTGAGGAGTTCGCGGATATGACGCGGCCTGGGGGCCGGGCTTCGGGGCGCCACGGGGCGTGTCGGTGCTGCCAGCATGTGCACCAGCTTAGGCGAAGCGCACTCACGGACAGGGACCGGCGTCCCACAGTGCGAGACCGTGTCCGGGCCGTCCGGCGCGGGGCGCGCCCGGTGGGGCGCGGACCCGCCCGCCCCGGCGGAGCGGGTCGGCCGAACCGGGGTGAGGACGCCCCGAACAGCCGATAACGTGCAGGACATGGCCCCTTCCTCTTCTTCCACTTCCGCACTCTCCCCGTCCGTCTTCGCGGCCCGCCCCGCGGTGGACCGCGAGCTGGCCGGGTTCGGCGCCGCGCACCGCGAGCTGGTCCTGGGGATCGGCGAGGAGCTGGCACCCGCCATGGACGCCCTGGAGGCGATGCTCTCCGGCGGCAAGCGCCTGCGCCCGACCTTCTGCTACTGGGGGTGGAGGGGCGCCGGGGGCGCCGCCGACGACGAGCGGCTGATCCGTGCCGCCGCGTCCCTGGAGTACCTCCAGGCGTGCGCGCTCATCCACGACGACGTGATCGA
This sequence comes from Nocardiopsis sp. NPDC055824, assembly GCF_053616335.1. Lineage (NCBI taxonomy): Bacteria > Bacillati > Actinomycetota > Actinomycetes > Streptosporangiales > Nocardiopsidaceae > Nocardiopsis > Nocardiopsis sp. NPDC055824. The sequence goes on along the minus strand of NZ_JBSHDN010000103.1, from coordinate 10,623 downwards.
CAACAGCGACACCCGCCGCGGGCTGCCCGCCACCCACAAGCGGCTGGCCGGGCTGCACGCCGACCAGGGGTGGGGCGGCGACGGCGACGGGTTCGGCCGGGGGGCGGCGATCCTCATCGGCGACCTGTGCCTGGTCTGGTCGGACGAGATGTACCAGGCCAGCGGGTTCCCGCCGGAGGTGCTGCGGGACGGTCGGCGCCCCTTCGACGCGATGCGCACGGAGGTGATGGCCGGGCAGTACCTGGACACCCTGGAGCAGGTGCGCAGCACGGGCACCCGCGAGGCCGCCCTGCGCGTGATGCGGTACAAGTCGGCCAAGTACACGGTGGAGCGCCCCCTGCACCTGGGTGCGGCCCTGGCGGGCCGGTACGAGGAGCTGGCGGGGGTCTACACGGACTACGGCCTCCCGCTGGGCGTGGCCTTCCAGCTGCGCGACGACGTCCTCGGCGTGTTCGGCGACCCGTCCACCACGGGCAAGCCCGCCGGCGACGACCTGCGCGAGGGCAAGCGGACACTCATCGTCGCCGAGACGCTGGCCCGCACCGGGGCCGCCGACGGCGAGCGCTTCGCCTCCCTGCTGGGCGACCCCGACCTGTCGGTGGACGCGGTCGAGTGGATGTGCGGGCTGATCGAGGGCTCGGGCGCGCTGCGTGCCTGCGAGGACCTCGTCGAGGAGTACGCCGGACAGGCCGTGGCCGCCCTGGACAGCCCCGAGCTGGACGCGGACGCCCGCGAGCCGCTGCGCGCCCTGGTGGTGGCGGCGACCGCGCGCACCCACTGAACCCGGCCCTTAGGGGATATTCAGGGGTTTCCCAGCGCAAAAGTACGTTGTGCCCGACTTCGTCCTCCGGTTGAATCGTCGAAAGACCTAGCGCGACCGGAGGACACCCCATGTCTGGGCACACCGTCTCACGAGGCCCGACGGACGCGGGTGAACGGGCGCTCGCCCCCGACCTGGCACGCGGGTTCATGCTCCTGTTCATCGCGATCGCCAACACCGTCTGGTACCTGTGGGCCGTCCCCATGGGCGGCCTGAGCGCCCACCCGGAGCCCGGGGGCGTGCTGGACGCGGCGGCGCAGTTCTTCACCGTCGTCGCGGTCGACGGGCGCAGCTACCCGATGTTCGCGTTCCTGTTCGGCTACGGCATGGTGCAGCTCGCGCGGCGCCAGGAGGCCGCGGGAGCGGACGCGGGGGCCGTCGACGCGCTGCTGCGCCGCCGCAACCTGTGGCTGCTCGCGTTCGGCCTCGTGCACGCGCTGCTGCTGTGGATGGGCGACGTCCTGGGCGCCTACGGACTGGCCGGCCTGCTCCTGGGCTGGCTGTTCCTGCGCCGCAGGGACACCACCCTGCTGGTGTGGGCCGGGCTCCTGACCGGCCTCATGCTGCTGCTGTCGGCCGCCAGCCTGGTCGGCCTGGCGCTCATGCCCGCGGACCAGCCCGCGATGGCGGGTCCGGGCATGGACGACATGGCCTTCAACATCGGCAACCCCTCGATCCTGGGCGCCGCGATCGGGCGGCTGTCGGTGTGGCCGCTCATCGTGCTCGGCCAGGGCCTGCTCGGCCTGACCGTGCCCACGGCGATCCTGCTCGGCTTCTGGGCGGCGCGCCGCCGGATCCTGGAGGAACCGGGCCGCCACCTGGTCCTTCTGCGGCTGACGGCCGCCGCCGGCATCTCCCTCGGGTGGCTGGGCGGCCTCCCCTCCGCGCTCGTCCAGGTCGGGGCGTGGGACCTGACCGTCTCCCAGGGCGGCATGCTGGCCCTGCCCCACATGGTGACCGGCCTGGCCTGCGGCGTCGGCTACGTGGCGCTGATCGCCCTGGTCGCCCACCGGATCCAGGCGGGGGGCCGCGGGCCCGGCCCGGTGGTGACCGCCCTGAGCGCGACCGGCAAGCGGTCGCTGTCGGCGTACCTCGCCCAGTCGGTCCTGTGCGCGCCGGTCCTGACCGCCTGGGGGCTGGGGGTCGCGGCCCACCTGTCGCCGTGGTCGATGTTCCTGTTCGCGGTGGGGGTCTGGCTGGTCACGGTGGCCGGCGCGTACGCGCTGGAGCGCGCGGGCAGGCGGGGCCCGGCCGAGGTGCTGCTGCGCCGGCTGGCCTACCGGAGGACCGGACGGGGGTCGTCGGAGGGCGCCCCCGGAGGCGACGGCGCAGGCCCTCCCTCGGGGCCCGGCGAGGGGAAGGGCCAAGAGCGCACCACCCCCTGACCCGGAGGCGCAAAAAGCCGCGTGCCGGTGAGTGCCCGGCAGGCCCTCGTACCTCAGGATGGGGTGTCATGGGCGACGATCACATGACAAACCACACCATAGGTGTGACCGGGGCGACCGGGGCGCTGGGCGGGCGGGTGGCAGCCCGGATCGCACGGCTCGGATTGGCGCAGCGCCTCGTCGTGCGCGACATCAACCGGGCGCCGGAGTACCCGGGCAGCACCGCGGCGATGGCGGCCTACGAGGACACGGCGGGCTTCGAGCGGGCCTGCCGGGGTGTGGACACACTGTTCCTGGTCTCGGCGACCGAGTCCGAGGACCGGATGGACGTCCACCTGAGCGCGGTGGACGGGGCGGTCCGCGCGGGGGTGTCCCGGATCGTCTACCTGTCCTTCCTGGGGGCTGGTCCGGCCGCCACGTTCACGTTCGCGCGCACGCACTTCTACACCGAGGCCCACATCAGGTCGACGGGGGTGCGGTACACGTTCCTGAGACCCAGCCTGTACCTGGACCTGCTGCCCGGCTGGGTGGGGGACGACGGCGTGGTGCGCGGCCCGGCCGGCGACGGCCGGGTCGCGTGGGTGTCCCGGGACGACGTGGCGGACGTGGCGACGGCGGTGCTGACCGACCCGGCGACCGCGCTCGCCTCGGAGGACACGACCCACGACGTCACCGGCCCGGAGGCCCTGACCCTCGGAGCCACGGTCGACAAGCTGGGCACGCTCACCGGCCGCTCCGTCCGCTACGTGCCGGAGACCTGGGAGGAGGCGCTGGAGTCGCGCCGCGCCACCGGCGCCCCGGAGTGGGCCGTCGAGGGGTGGGCCTCGTCGTACGCCGCGATCGCCGCGGGTGAGCTCGACGAGGTCGCCCCGACGGTGCCCAAGCTGACCGGCCACCCGGCCCAGTCCATCGAGGGGTTCCTCCGGCGCCATCCGAGCGCCCTGTCGCACGTCGGGGTCTGACCACCGCCCGCCCGCCACCGCCGCGCCCCGTGCGCGGCGGTTTCGTCGTCCCGGGGACTTCTCCCGCACCTGGACTTGACCTCAATATTAGTTGAGGTACCAGGCTGGGCACCGCCGGCGGAGAGCACGGCGCGACAGCGAGGAGATCCGGTATGCGAGCGGTACGGGTGGACGGGTTCGGCGGCCCCGAGGTCCTGGTGGCCCGGGAGGTGCCCGAACCGGAGCCGGGGCCCGGGCAGGTCGTGGTGGAGGTGGCGGCGTCCAACGTGATGTACCTGGACACGCTGGTCCGCAGCGGATGGGGGCTGGACCACTTCCCGGTGGAGCCCCCGTACGTGCCGGGCGCGGGGGTGGCCGGGACCGTGGTCCGGGTCGGCGAGGGGGTGGCCCCGGAGAGGGTCGGCGCGCTGGTCGTCACCGACACCGGCCGTGCCGCCCCGGAGGGGGGCGAGCCCGTGCCCCCCTTCGGCGGGTACGCCCAGCGGGTCGCCGTCCCGGCGTCGGGACTGGTCGACGTCCCGGAGGGCCTGGCCCCGGAGCAGGCGCTGGCACTCCTGCACGACGGGCCCACCGCCCTCTCGCTGGAGCGCAGCGGCGGGTTCGGCCCGGGCACGTGGGTGCTCGTGCTGGCGGCGACGGGCGGGGCCGGCAGCCTGGCGGTCCAGCTCGCCGCCGCGGCCGGGGCGCGCGTCGTGGGCGCCGCCCGGGGCCCGGAGAAACTGGCCCTCGCCCGTGAGATGGGGGCGGAGGCGGTCGTGGACTACTCCGAGCCCGGATGGGTGGAGCGGGTCCGCGAGGCCACCGGCGGCGCGGGCGCCGACGTGGTCCTGGACGGGAGCGGCGGCGACCTCGGCGAGGCGGCGTTCGGCGCCGTGGCCGACGGCGGACGCTTCCTCTCCTACGGCTCCGCGGGGGGCCGCTTCTCCGAGGTGGACGCCGGGGAGGCGGAGCGCCGCGGGATCGAGGTGTTCGGCCTCTTCGACCTGGAGGACGGGAAGGAGGGTCGGAGCGGCGCCGTGCGCCGGATCCTGGAGATGGCCCGCTCCGGGCGCGTGAGACCGCATGTGGGGCTGACGCTGCCCCTGGAGCGGGCGGAGGAGGCCCACCGGGCGCTGGAGGAGCGCCGGGTCCTGGGCAAGGTGCTCCTCGTGCCGTGAGGCCGGTGGGGCGACCACCGGCCGGGCGCGGGCGGCCGCGCCGTCGGGGACGGGGCCGACTGCGGGGCCGCCCCCTCCCCCGGGGGCGGGGCGGCGTCCTCGCCCTCCCGGGGTCCGGCGGGGCCGGGGGCGCCGCTCAGCCCCCGGTGCGGGCGGTCAGGCGCTCGCGCAGCCCGGCCGCGGCGGCCCGGGGGTCCTCGGCCTCGGTGATCGCGCGCACGACCACGACCCGGCGGGCGCCCGCCTCCACCACCGCGTCGATGTTGGTCGCGTCGATCCCGCCGATGGCGAACCACGGGCGGTCCGTGCCCAGCGCCGCGGCGCGTTCGACCAGGGACAGGCCCGCCGCGGGGCGGCCCGGCTTGGTGGGGGTGGCCCAGGTGGGGCCGACGCAGAAGTAGTCGCTCCCGGCCTCCTCGGCGGAGGAGGAGGCGGCCGCGATGTCGTTGTTGGAGCGGCCGATCACGGGGTCCGCCCCGATGATGTCGCGGGCCATGGGCACCGGCAGGTCGCGCTGGCCCAGGTGCAGGACGTCGGCGCGCACCGCGCGGGCGATGTCCGCGCGGTCGTTCACCGCGAGCAGGGCCCCGTGCCGCTCACAGGCCTCCCGCATGACCTCCAGGGCCGCGATCTCCTCGCGGGCCTCCAGCCCCTTGTCCCGGAGCTGGATGATGTCCACCCCTCCGGCCAGGGCCGCGTCGGTGAACTCGGCGAGATCACCGCGCCCGGTCCGGGCGTCGGTGCACAGGTACAGAAGGGATGCGTCCAGGCGCTTGCGCAGGCTGGTTCCGTGGCTGGTCCTCACCCCGCCCACCCTAGGCCCTCGCCGGCCGGCCCCCGAGGGGAGGCCGCCCGACGGCGCGCCGCGCCCCGGGCCGTGTTCCGCGGATCGTTCCGGGCCCGCGTCCGCCGACGCCCGCCGAGAGCGTCCGCGGACCACGCGCTAGAAGGCCATGCTCTGGGCGCGGCGGCGCACCTCGGTGCCCCGGTTCTCCCGCATCGCCTGGATGGGCGTGCCCGGCAGGGTGTCGTCGGGGGTGAAGAGCCAGCGCAGGGCCTCCTCCGTGGAGAAGCCCGCGTCGGTCAGCAGCACCAGGGTCCCGGGCAGCCCCTTGACGAGGTCGTCGCCGTCGATGAAGGCGGCGGGGACGGACAGCTGCCCTCCGCGGACCACACCCATCATGCGGTTCTCGCGGATCAGGGTCTTGATCCGGTTGGGGCTCACGCCGAGCGGCGCGGCCGCCTCCTTCAGGGTCAGCCACTCGCCGACCAGCGTGTCTATGTCGATGTCGCTTCGTGTCACCCTCCCAATCTGCCACATCCGCACGGGGCCCGGACACCTTCCGGCGCCGCGGGGGCCGGGCGCCGTGGAGATCCCCACCACTGCCACGCATTCCGGGAGGAGGTTCTAGGATGGGGACAGACCTCTGCACATCCCGCGGGAGCCGGGTGGGACCCGGCTGAGAGGGAGGCTGTGAGCCTCCGACCGCACGAACCTGATCCGGGTCATGCCGGCGAAGGGAGTGGGAACAGCGCCGTGCGCACGAAGAACGATCCCCGCCGCGAAACGATTCGTCCTACCGGTGGCGGCCCCGGGGACGCGCCGGAGCGGACCGTCGTCGTGGTCGGCGGCGGCCTCGTGGGGAGGGTCACCGCCTGGCGGGCCGCCCAGGAGGGCCTCCGCGTCACCCTGGTCGAACCCGACCCCGTGACCGGCCCCGCCGGTGCCCGTGCCGCCTCCACCGTCGCGGCGGGCATGCTCACCCCGGCCACCGAGGCCGTGTTCGGCGAGGAGCCCCTCATGGAGTTCGGGGTCCGCTCCGCGGGCATGTACCCCGGGTTCGTCGCCGAGCTGGAGGCCGCCGGCGGGATCCGCGTGGGCTACCGCACCACCGGGACCCTCCTGGTGGCCTTCGACCGCGACGACATGGCCGTCCTCACCGACCTGCACCGGCTCCAGGAGCGCCTGGGCATCGCCACCGAGCGCCTGACGAGCCGCGAGTGCCGCCGGCTGGAGCCGGTGCTCGCCCCGTCCGTGCGCGGCGGCGTGCTCGCTCCCGACGACCACTCCGTCGACCCCCGGCTGCTGCTGCGCGCCCTGGCCGCGGCGGGCGGACGCGCGGGAGTCACCGAGACCGCCGGTCGGGCGGAGGAGGTCACGGCCCCCGGCCCCGGGGGCGCCCGGCTGGGCGTGCGCCTGGACGACGGCCGGGTCCTGCCCGCCCACCAGGTCGTCCTGGCCGCAGGCTGCTGGAGCGACCGCGTCAAGGTGCCCGAACCGGTGGTGCCGCCGCTGCGCCCGGTCAAGGGCCAGCTCCTGCGCGCCCGGGTGCCGGCCGGCGAGCCGCCCCTCGTCGGCCGCACGGTCCGGGGCCTGGTGAGGGGCTTCACCACCTACCTGGTGCCGCGCGCCGACGGAGAGGTGGTCATCGGCGCCACCCAGGAGGAGCTCGGCTACGACACCTCGCTCACCGCCGGGGGCCTCTGGCAGGTCCTGCGGGACGCGCGCGAGCTCGTCCCGGGGGTGACCGAGCTGGAGGTCACCGAGACCTGTGTGGGCCTGCGCCCGGGCTCACCGGACAACGAGCCCCTGCTGGGGCCGACCCGGGTCCCCGGCCTGCACCTGGCCGCGGGGCACTTCAGGCACGGGGTCCTGCTGACCCCGGCCACCGGGGAGGCCATGGCGCGCGCCCTCACCACGGGCGCCCTGCCGGAGTACGCGCGCAGGTTCGCCGCGGACCGGGTGTCCGGCGACGCGCACACGACGACGTGGGAGTAGGAGAGGCAGTGCAACTCATCATCAACGGCGACCTCCGCGAGTTCGCCGACGGCACGACCGTGGAGGCGGTCGTCCGCGACCTGACCGCGCCGGGCGGCGGCACGATCCCCGGCGGGATCGCCGTGGCCGTCAACGACGAGGTGGTGCGCCGGGCCGCGTGGGCGGACGGCGCGCTGGGCGCGGGCGACCGCGTGGACGTCCTCACCGCGGTCCAGGGAGGCTGAGCATGAGCGCACACGGAACCGGAGGCGTCGAGGACCCCCTGGTGATCGCCGGGACCTCCTTCGGCTCGCGGCTGATCACCGGCACCGGCGGGGCGCCCTCCCTGGAGGTCCTGGAGGAGGCCCTGGTGACCTCCGGGACCGAGCTGACCACCGTGGCCATGCGCAGGGTCTCCCCCGGCGCCCAGGGGTCGGTGTGGGACGTGCTGTCCCGCAACAGGATCCGCGCGCTGCCCAACACCGCGGGGTGCTTCACCGCGGCGGACGCGGTGCGCACCGCCCGGCTGGGACGCGAGGCCCTGGGCACGGACTGGGTGAAACTGGAGGTCGTGGCGGACGAGCACACCCTGCTGCCCGACCCGGTGGAGCTCCTGGACGCCGCCGAGCAGCTGGTGGACGAGGGGTTCACCGTCCTGCCCTACACCAACGACGACCCGGTGCTGGCCCGGCGCCTGGAGCAGCTGGGGTGCGCGGCGGTGATGCCGCTGGCCGCGCCGATCGGCTCCGGGCTGGGGATCCGCAACCCGCACAACCTCGAACTGATCGTGGAGGGCGCGGGGGTCCCCGTGATCGTGGACGCCGGGATCGGCACCGCCAGCGACGCCGCCCTCGCGATGGAGCTGGGCTGCGACGCGGTCCTGCTGGCCACGGCCGTGACCCGGGCACAGGACCCGGTGCGCATGGCCGCCGCGATGCGCGACGCCGTCCGGGCCGGCCGGGGCGCCCGCCTGGCCGGTCGCATCCCGGTGCGTCGGCACGCCCTCGCGTCGTCCCCCGCGGTGGAGTAGCGCCCCGGCGCGGCCTGCCGCCGCGCACGCCCGGGGAGGGCCGCCGACCGCGTGTCCCGTCCCTCCGGGGCGTGACGCGCCCGGGGCCGGGGCGCACGGGGCGCGTGTTCCGTCCGGGCGTGACCGGTCCCACCCTGGCCGGCCCGCCGGGACGGCCCCCGGGGCCGCGACGCCGCGGGGACCGGGCCTCCCGGTCCCCGGACCGGGGGCCCGGCGCGCACCGGTCCCGCGAGGTCCGGAGCGCCGTTCCCGGAACGTTTGGAACCGTCCCCTAACGTGGGATGGGTGTGCGGCCCGACGGAGGGCACCGCACGCTCGCCGATGAACCAGGCGCGAACGCCCGCCACCGAGGGTGGAGAGGCGCGACGCGACCGCGAACCGCGGGGCAGACCTGGCGTGGGCTTCCGCTATCGTGTCGGTTCGACACCCGGTGTCGGGTACGCGCCACCAACCGCGACAGCCCGCGCTCCCCGCAGCAAGGACACTACTCCGCCGTGGACATGACGACTTCCGACCCGCTCGTAGGCGCGACCCTCGACCGACGCTACTTCGTCGAGTCCAGGATCGCCGGAGGCGGGATGGCGACCGTCTACGTCGCCCACGACCTGAGGCTGGACCGCCGCCTGGCGCTGAAGGTGATGCACCCGTCGCTGGCACAGGACCCCACCTTCGTCCAGCGCTTCATCAACGAGGCGCACTCCGTCGCCAAGCTCTCCCACCCCAACGTCGTCCAGGTCTTCGACCAGGGTGAGGACCAGGGACACGTGTTCCTGGCGATGGAGTACGTGCCCGGCCGCACCCTGCGCGACCTGCTCAAGGCCCGCGGACGCCTGTCCCCGCACGAGGCCCTGAACGTCATGGCGTCGGTCCTGGCCGCGCTCGGCGCCGCCCACCAGGCGGGCATGGTCCACCGCGACGTCAAGCCCGAGAACGTCCTCCTCACCGAGGACGGCCGGGTCAAGGTGGCCGACTTCGGCCTGGCGCGCGCCGTGGAGCAGTCCAACCAGGGCCTCACCCGGACCGGCACCCTCATGGGCACCGCCGCCTACCTGGCGCCGGAGCAGATCGAGAAGGGCGTCGCCGACGCCCGCAGCGACGTGTACGCCGCGGGCATCATGTTCTACGAGCTGCTGACCGGCGGCCAGCCGCACACCGGCGAGACGCCCATCGCGATCGCCTACCAGCACGTCAACGAGGACGTGCCCCGCCCCTCGCACTTCCTGCCGGGCCTCCCGCCCGAGGTGGACGCGCTGGTCACCAAGGCCACCGAGCGCGACCCCCGCTACCGTCCGAGCAACGCGGGCCAGTACCTGGCCAAGGTGCTGGAGGTCCTGCACCGCCTGCCGGCCCGGGCCCCCGGCGGCGAGGCGCCGCTCGCACCCGTCGCCCCGACCGCCGCGACGGCGTCCGTCACCGCCCCCCAGCTCATCGCGGGCGGGGCGGGGCCGGGCACCGAGAACGCCACCATGGTCGTGGACATGAACAGCGCGGGGCTGCGCGACGACGGCTACGACGGGGACGACTACGACGACTACCCGGACGACCGCGACGCCCCGAGGCGCCGCGGTCTGCTGATCGGGATCGGCGCCGCCGCCCTGGCACTGGTGCTGCTCCTCACCGGCTGGTGGTTCCTCGTCGGGCGGTTCGAGTCCGTGCCGGACGTGGTGGGGCAGAGCCCCGAGGCCGCGCGCGAGGCCATCCTCGACGAGGGGCTGGTCTACACGCTCGCGGAGGAGCCCGTCTACAGCGACGCCGAGCCGGGCAGCGTCGGTCGGACCGATCCCGGACAGGGCGAGCGCCTGTCGCCCGGGGACGAGGTGACCGTGTACGTCTCCCAGGGCCCGCAGAACGTGACCATGCCCGACCTGGCGGGCGAGGACGCCGCGAACGCCCTCGCGGCGCTGGAGGACCTCGGGTTCTCCCCGGACAACCTCGAACAGGTGGACGTGGACGACGAGGACGTCCCGCCCGGCGAGGTGATCTCCACCGACCCGGAGGCGGGCGCCGAGGCCGACCGGGAGGGCACGGTCACGGTCACCGTCAGCCGCAGCATCTCCGTTCCGGCCGTGGTCGGCCAGGAGCAGGGCGCCGCCCGGACGGCCCTGGAGGAACTCGGCCTCTCCGTCAGGGTGGTCGAGGAGGAGAGCGAGGACGTCGACGAGGGCCTCGTGATCCGGCAGAGCCCGGACAACGGCGCCAGCGTGGGGGCCAACGGCGAGGTCACCCTGACCGTCTCCACCGGCCCCCCGGGCGTCACGATCCCCGACGTGGTCGGCATGCCGGTGCGGGACGCCGAGGAGGAGCTGGAGGACGCGGGCTTCGACGTGAACGTCGAGCGCGTCCTCGGCGGCAGGGTGGTCTCCCACCAGTCGCACACGGGCGAGGCGCCGGAGGGCACGGAGATCACGATCACCGCGACCCCGGGCGGCATCGACTTCGGGGACTTCGAAGAGGACGACTGACGCGCATGCCCGGGACCGGGCGTGTGGGCAGGGGCGTGCGGGCCGGACC
>NZ_JBSHDN010000102.1:0-21777 GCF_053616335.1 Nocardiopsis sp. NPDC055824 | reverse complement strand
GTCCCCGCCCGGGCGGGGACGGCCGCGGGCTCAGTGGTGCCCTCCGTGGTCGGTCACGGGTGCGCTGCCGGCCGCCATGGGCTGCACGGGCGCGGTGACCTCCAGTTCGCTCCCCTCGGCGAAGGTCAGCGTGACGGCGACCTCGTCCCCCTCCTCCAGGGGTTCGGGCAGGTCGTTGACCATGATGTGGTAGCCGCCGTCGACCAGCTCGGTGGCTCCCCCCGCCGCCACGGGGATCTCCTCCACGACGCGCATGCGGGAGGCCCCGGAGCCGGTGGTCTCCGTGCTGCACAGGTCGGCGTCGGGCGAGGCCCCGGTGGAGACCCCGGTGATGGCGGTGTCCTCGTCGGCGGCGTTGGAGACCTCCATGTACAGGACGGCGATCTCCGGGTTGGCGGGTTCGGGCACCCACGCGCCGGTGACCTCCAGGTCGCCGGCGGCGGCGTGGCCGCGGGGCTCCGCGTCCGGGTCGGCCCCGGCCCGGTCGGCGGGCGCGTCCGGCGTCCCGCAGGCCGTGGCGAGGAGCAGGGCGGCCAGCGCGGCGGCGGCGGTGGTCCGTGGCTTCGGCACGGTCCCGTGTCGTGGGAGTGGCATGGTCCTCGCGGTTTCCTCGTGGTCGTGGTCGTGCGGTGGTGCGGGTGGGAGCGCGGCCCCGTCCCCGGGGTCGTTCACGGAGCCCTCGCGGTTCCCGGTGTGCGCGCCCTCACCCGGGGAGGAGGTCGTGCGCGATCCAGGGTTCGCCCCCGCGCACGGGCGGCACGGCGAACAGGGCGCTCCCCTCGTGGCGGACGTACCGGTGGAGGGCGTCGGCCCCCTCGTCCAGGGCGCGCTGCACCGGGGTGAAGCCCGCCCTGGGGTCCGCCTGCCAGGCGGTGAAGACCAGGCCCGCCTGCCGGAGGCCGTCGGCGTCCCAGCCCAGGTCGTAGTTGAAGCCCCGGCGCAGCATCCGCGCGCCGAGGGTGTTGCCGGGGGCGGCGAGCCTGATGTGGGCGTCGGACGCGATCACCGGCGTGCCGTCCTCCCCCGTGGCCGACAGGTCGGGGAGGTCGTCCTCGGCGCCGCCCCCCAGCGGTGCGCCGTTGGAGAGGCGGCGGCCGATGACGGCCTCCCGGTCCCCGGGGTCGAGGGAGTACCAGTCGTCGAGGAGCATGCGGATGCGGCGGACGACGAGGTAGGTTCCGCCGTCCATCCACGCCAGGGCGGGCCCGGGGTGCGCGGCGAGGACCTGGGGGCCGAACACCGGGTCGGAGGCGTGCGGGTTGACGGTCCCGTCGATCTGGCCCATCAGGTTGCGCGGCGTGGCGCCCGGGTCCTCGGCCGCGGCGGCCGAGCGCTGGAACCCGGGCAGGGACCACCGCGGCCGCGCGTCGGCGGCGACGGCGCCGACCAGGTGCCCGACCGCGGAGGAGAGGACGACGGGGTCCTCCGCCCCCGCGTGGAGCAGCAGGTCCCCGCCGCACCAGCCGGGCTCCAGGCGGTCGGACGCGAAGGCCGGGACGTCCTCCATGTGCGGGGGGATCCGGTCCTGCGCCCCGATCCGGTCGAGCAGGGAGGCGCCCAGGCCGACGGTGACGCCCAGCGACGCCGGGAACAGCCCCCGGGTCGGGGCGCCCTCGACGCGGGTGTCGAGGCCGTGCCCGTGGAGGGCGCCGATCTCCCGGCCCCAGGTCCGGAGCACCCGGCGCGCGGCCTCGCGCGCCCGCTCCCCCGGCTCCGCCCGCAGGTCCAGCGCGACCAGTCGGACCTGGGACGGCGTGGGCGACAGGAGGGCCGGGGGCAGGCCGTCGCGGTCCCCGGCCCTGGAACGGGAGGGGGCGAGCGCTTGGGCGTTCTCCTCCCCGGCCCGGCGGTCGGCGAAGGCGTGCCCGGCGCCCGCGCCCGCGGCCAGGCCCGCGAGCCCGGCCGCACCCGTGGCGGCCAGGAGGCCGCGGCGGGAGGGCCCCTCCCCCGGGTCGGTGCGGCGTCTCACAGCAGGGTCTCCGCGAGTTCGGGGAGGAGCGCGGCGATCCGGTCGGCCTCGGTGCCCTCGTCGAACATCCCGGCCGCCTCGCCCCCGGGCAGCAGGACGACGATCCGGCCGCCGTGGGTGACCAGGTACTGGCCCTCGGCCTCCTGCGGGGGGTCGACGGCGATGCCGTAGTCGCGGGCGGCCTCGACCGTCGTGTCGACGTCCCCCCGAACCCCCTGGAAGGAGGGGTCGAACCGGTCGAGCCAGGACCGCATCTGCTCGGCGGTGTCGCGGGCGGGGTCGGTGCTGACCATCACGACGTCGTAGGCGTCGGCCGCCTCCCCGGCCTGCCCGAGTGCCAGGTCGATCTCGGCCATCGTCATCGGGCACACGTCGGGGCAGCTGGTGTAGCCGAAGAAGAGCAGGGTCAGCCGGTCGTCGGCGACGTCGGTGAAGCCCCACGGGTCGCCGTCGAGGGTCGTCAGCTCGGTCGCCGAGGCGGCCATGGGGTCGTCGGACAGGTCCATGTAGTGGTCGGCCTCCGCGACGGGGTCCGCGGCGGAGCAGGCGGTGGCGAGGGCGAGGGCGGCGCAGAGCGCGAGGCCGCGGAGAGCGGCCTGGCGGGGTCGGGACGTCATGGTGTTCCTTCTCGGGTTCGGGGCCGGCCGGAGGCCGGCGGTGGGGAGGCGCGTCCGGGGCGGCGCGGTGCCGCCCCGGACGCGTGTCAGGCCGCCTGGCGCAGCATGCGCGCCAGGTCGCGCCGGCCGCGCGCCACGCGGGAGCGCACCGTGCCGACGGGGGTGCCGATGGCCCGGGCGGCCTCGGCGTAGGGCATGCCCTGGATCTGGGTGAGCACGAAGGCCGTTCTGCGGTCCTCGGGGAGGTCCTCCAGCAGGGACAGCAGGGCGAGGTACTCGTCGAAGCGCCCCTGATGGGCGCACACGCCCTCCTCGGCCCACCCGTCCACGGCCTCGTGGCGAGGGATCCGGCTCTGGGCGCGGTAGCGGTCGGCCACCGTGTGGCGCGCCACGGAGAAGAGCCAGGCGCGCACCGGGGCGCGTCCCGCGTAGTGGTCGAGCCCGCGCAGGGCGCGCGAGAAGGTCTCCTGGGTCAGGTCCTCCACCCAGGACGGGTCCACCCGGCGGGCGATGAAGCGCGCCACGTCGTCACGGGTGCGCGCGAACAGGGAGTCCAGGGCGTCGCGCGCGCCCTCCTTGGCGCGCATCGCCAGGGCTGTCAGTTCGCCGTGCTCGCCGCCGGGGCGGAGGGGGCCCGTTCCCGGGGAGCCGTCGGGGGGTGCGGAGGGGATGGTCTCGCTGAGGGAGAGCATGTCGGTTCTTTCTGTCGCCGACCGCGCGGACCCCGGGACAGGGGTCGGCGGAGGACCGCGCGGTACACGTCGGAGGGGGCGCTCGGCAGGGCGGAGCACCCCGAGGGGCCGGCGGGGCCCGGACGGCGCGTTCGACCGTTCTCCGGCGCCGCTGAGCGGCGCCGGGGCGGTGCGGGAGGCCAGGGCGGGGGTCAGGGCAGGGACGGCCGTGACCGCGCCCTGCCCAGGGCGTGGCGAACGCGGGGTCTCAGGCGGGCGACAGGGCCGGGGGGCCGCGCAGGACGCGCGTGTGCCGCAGGTACGGCAGCCGGATGCGGACGGGCACGTCCGCGGTCCGCAGGCGGGGCACGAGGGGGCCGCGCGGTGCGGGCAGGCCGCACACCAGCACCAGCAGCGGGAGGAGGGCGAGCGCCATGAAGCGCAGGAAGGCGAACAGCGCCGTCTCCCCGCGGCGCAGCCACCACGCGCTGACCAGCGCGGAGACCACGTGCATCCCGATCATCGTCCACGCCGGCATCGCAGCCTGGACCACCACGTCGCCCTCGTGCGAGGCGGTGTGCGGACCTCCGAGCGAGCCGACGTAGCTGAAGGCCACGTGCAGGGCGAACTGGCCCCAGAGCATCCACCCGGTGAGGGTGGCCCAGCCCTGGCGGCGGTTCGCGGCCGCCCACGCCATGGCGAACACGACGGCCGCCCCCGCGAGGAGCCCGGCGAGGGGGACGTCGTGGCCGGAGCTGAGCGCGTGCCCGTGCGCGGACAGGCTCGCGCACACCAGGGTGAACACCCCGGCGCGCAACGGGCGGCACGACTCGCTCTCGGTCATCTCCCCTCCATCGTCCCACCACCGCGGGGGGCGGCGACGGCGGGGCCGGGTCACCAGCCGGTGAGCAGCAGGTGGTTGACCAGGAGGGCCGTGGCCCCCTGGGCGGCCAGCCACCCCCGGTGGTGGCGGTCCGGCAGGAGGGCCGCGGCGGGGACGAGCCACAGCACGAACGGCAGCCAGATCCGTTCGGTCTCGCCCTTGCTCATCCCCGAGAGGGTGGCCACGGCGATCGCCCCGAGCCCGGCGGCGACGAGCAGGACCGTCGTCGAGGCCTCCCGGGACGGCGCCCGGAGCAGGCCGCCCGCCGCCGCGGGCGCCCCCGCCAGCGCCCGGCGCAGGCCCGCCGCGGTCGCGGGTCCCACGGCCAGGCACGCGACGGCGAGGTTGGCCCACACCCAGTACGCGTAGGGGCGGACGGCCGCCACCCCCTGGTAGTAGCGCTCCACGAGCAGGCGGTACCCCTCCCACCAGTGGAAGCCCGCCGCGGTGAAGGCGGCGGCGACGACCAGGGCGCCCGCCAGGGCGTAGGGGAGGGGGCGCGCGTTCCTCGCGCACAGGAGCACGGCCAGGGCCGGGACCGCGGCGAGGACCAGCCCGTAGGACAGGTACACCGCCCACCCCAGGAGCAGGCCGGCCGCCAGCGCGGTGGAGCGCGGCGCGCGGGCGCCGGGCGACGCGCCGACCGCGAGCAGGGCCAGGCCCCACGCGGTGACCGCCGTGAAGTAGCCGTCCGCGGACACGCCCGCCCACACCGCCGCGGGCAGCAGCACGAGGAACGGGGCCGCCCGGCGCGCAGCCCCCTCCGCGCCGAGCGCGCGCATCGCGACCAGCACGGCCGCGGCGGCCGAACCGCCGGCCAGGATGCACCAGAGCCCGGCCCACGCCCCTCCCCCCAGGCCGATCCGGTCCAGGGCGACGAAGGTCAGGACGGCGCCCGGCGGGTGCCCGGCCACGTGCGTGGGCCAGTTGTCCGGCTGCCCGATGAGGATGTGCCGGGTGAACGTGCTCAGGGCGGCGCCCGCGTCCTCGAAGCGGTGCACCGAGGACAGGTACTCGTGGGGTGACAGGAGGCGGTCGGCGATCCCGCGCCTCCAGCCGTCGACCAGGGCGAGCGCGGCGGTCCAGAGGGCGGACACCGCCCAGGCCGTCCCCACCAGGGCGCGCCAGGGCAGGGCGCGCGCGGCCGCGGGACCGCAGGCCGCCACCGCCGCCGCCAGGGCCAGGGCCGGCACCGTGCCCGGCCCCGTGTGCGGGAGCCAGGAGGCGTACAGCGGCGGCCAGTCGACGTGGAGGACGCCCCGTGTGCGCTCGATCCAGGTGCCGGTGACGGCCGCCGCGGCGAAGAGGAGCACGGCCAGGGCGGCGGCGGTCAGGTCGGCGCGGAGGCCGCGACGGGCGGCGCCGGGCGCCTCCCGGTCGTTCCGGTGGAGTTCTGGCTGCGTCACGCCGTCACCGTAGGTCACGGCCGCCGTTGTCGCGGGGTGCGCGGCGGCGTGTCGCCGGGACGGGGGAAACCGCTGTTCGCAGGGGGTGCGGTCGGACACACCGCCGAGCGTGCGGTCCGGTACGCGCGGGCCGCGCGCACGCCCTGAGCGGCCGTCGGCGCGGCGCCGCTCCCGGGAGGGGGAACGCGACGAGCGCAGGACCGCCGCCCGGTGGCCGCCGGTCGGGACCGTCGGCGCGGCGCCGCTCCCCCGGCCCGCCGCGGCTCAGCGCGGGGAGCGCAGCGCCGCGAACCGGCGCCCCCGCACCCTCCACGCCTCCGACCACGTCCATCCGGCCGCCTCCGCGCACAGCCGCAGGGCGGGGAGCCCGACCCTCGCCCACGGGAACGGCGCCCCCGGATCCCGGCGGCCGTCGGTGACCTGCACCGTCACGCGCTCGTGGACGTCCTGGCCCGCGGCCTCGACGACGAGCAGGCCGCCGGGCAGGACGACCTCCCGTATCCGGGAGAGCAGGTCCCCGGGCACCCCGCCGATACCGATGTTGCCGTCGAGCAGCAGGGCGGTGCGCCAGGCGCCCTCCCGGGGAAGGGGGTCGAACACCGACGAGCGCACCGCCCGGCCGCCCGCCTCGACGGCGCGCGAGACCGCGACGGGGTTCGTGTCCACGCCCAGCGCGAGGTGGCCGCGGGCCGTGAGCGCGGCGACCATGCGGCCCGGGCCGCACCCGACGTCGACGGTGTCGTCCTCGGCGCGCTCCAGCACGCTCTCGTCGGCGGCGTCGGTCCCCCCGCACCAGCGCTCGACCTCCAGCGGGAGCATCCACCCGTCGGACCGGCGCAGGAACAGGGGGCCGCGTCCGCTGGCGAGCGCCTGCGAGTAGGGGTCGCACAGCCACGGGGCCGACCCGGCGTCGATCCCGGTCCCGGCCGCGCTCACCTGCGGCACCGCGCTCTCGCCAGCCGGACGGCCCTGCCGAAGCGGCTGCGGGGTATCAGCGACGCCACGAGGGCGGCGTCGCGCGCGGTGTCGACGTCGGTGATCCTCTCCAGCTCGCCCACGCGCAGTCCCGCGCCGACGAGCCGCTCGCGCTGGACCCGGCCCGTGTGCGCGGTCGACATCGGGACGCCGCGCAGCAGAGCGGGGTCGGGGGCGGCCAGGCCGAGCGCCCAGAAGCCGCCGTCCTCGCTCGGTCCGAACCACGCGTCGGCGCGGTCCCACGCGTCCGGGGCCAGCGCGGGCGCCAGGAGCGTCCGGCTCACCTGGGGGGTGTCCATGCCGATCAGCAGGGTGGGCCCCGAGCACGCGGCGAAGGCGTGCGCGAGCCGCTCGTCCAACCCGGCGCCGACCTGCGGCACCACCTCGAAGCCCGGGGACGGGAGCCAGGGGCCGGGCCTGCCCTCCAGGACGAGGAGCCGCCTCCTGGCGGGGAGGGAGCGCACCGTGTGCAGGGTGTCGGCCAGGGCCGCCTCCGCGAGCGTGGCGGCCTCCTCCCGCGTGTACTCCGGGGTGAGCCGCGTCTTGACCAGGCCGGGGACCGGTTCCTTGGCGATGACCACCAGGGTGGCGGCCCCGGTCGGCAGGGCGGCGTCGCGGTGGCCGGTCACGGCGACCCTCCCCCCGCGGGCGCGCGGCGCCGGGCCGGGGGCTCGCGCAGGACCGCCGTCATGTCGCGCACCGCGGTCCAGGTGCCCCGCCACGTCCCGGTGACCTTGGACCTGCCCGACCGGGGCAGGTAGGGCACGTCCACCTCCTCGATCCGCCACCCGGCGTCGGCGGCGCGCACGACCGTCTCGAGGGGGTAGCCCGAGCGGCGGTCGGCCGTTCCCAGCCCGAGGAGCCCGGCTCTGCGGGCCGCCCGCATCGGGCCGATGTCGCGGACCCGCACCCCGGTCCGGGAGCGCAGCATGCGCGCGACGGCGGCGTTGCCGGCCCTGGCGTGCACCGGCCAGGTCCCCCGGCGGGTGGGGCGCCGCCTGCCCATGACCAGGTCGGCCCCGCCGGAGCGGACCCGCTCCACCATCTCCGGGAGGAGCCCGGGGTCCAGGGAGGCGTCGCAGTCGCAGAAGCAGACGAACTCGGCGGTCGCGGCGGTCAGGCCCGCGTGGCACGCCGCGCCGAAGCCCCGGCGCGGCTCGGGGACGACGAGGGCCCCCAGGGCCTCGGCGACGGAGGCCGAGCCGTCCGTCGAGCCGTTGTCGACGACGATCGCCCGCCAGCCCGGCGGTATCCGCTCCATGACCCAGGGCAGGGCGGCGGCCTCGTCCAGGCAGGGCAGCACCACGTCGACGGGCGGCGCGGGACCGCCGCCCCCGGGACCGTGGCCGGCGCGCGCCGGTTCGTCGTTCTCGCGGTCGTGCTCGTGAGGTTCACTGGTCATCTTGGTCACGTTACGAATCGATGCCCTTGCCGGGTGTGAACGACGGGCGCGACACGCGGAGGCGTCGCCCTCACCCCGTCGTGGCGCCCGCGCCGACCGATCCGCGCAGGTCGGCGCGGGCGAACTCGGCCATCCCCTCGGCGAAGCCGACCCTCGGCCGCCAGGACAGCTCCTCGACCAGCCGCCGGGAGGACGCGGTGATGTGCCGTACGTCGCCCAGCCTGTACTCGCCGGTGGTCCGGGGCGCCGGGCCCCCGTACGCCTCCGCCAGCGCCCGCGCCATCTCGGCGATGGTGTGCGGCGTCCCGCTTCCGGTGTTGAAGGCGGACAGCTCCCCGCCGGCCCGGTCCCGCACCGCCTCCAGTGCCGCCACGTTGGCCCTGGCCACGTCCGCGACGTGCACGAAGTCGCGCCGCTGGCGGCCGTCCTCGAACACGCGGGGCGCCTCGCCGCGGGCGAGCGCGGAGCGGAAGAAGGAGGCGACGCCCGCGTACGGGGTGTCGCGGGGCATCCCGGGCCCGTACACGTTGTGGTAGCGCAGGGACACCGCGCGCCCTCCGACGGCCCTGGCCCACGACGCGCACAGGTGCTCCTGCGCCAGCTTCGTGGTGGCGTAGACGTTGCGCGGGTCGGTCGGCGCCTCCTCCCCGACCAGGCCGGGCACGAGCGCGGCGCCGCAGCGGGGGCACGGGGGGTCGAACACCCCGGCCGCCAGGTCCGCCTCCGCCCTCGGTCCCGGGCGGACGTCGCCGTGCTCGGGGCACGTGTACCGGCCCTCGCCGTAGACGACCATCGAACCGGCCATGACGACGTCGCGGACCCCGGCCCGGGCCATGGCGGCCAGCAGGACCGCCGTGCCCAGGTCGTTGCAGCCCACGTAGTCGGGGGCGTCGAGGAAGCCGGCGGAGCCCAGCCCGACCATCGCCGCCTGGTGGCAGACCGCGTCCACCCCGCGCAGGGCACGCTCGACGGCGTCGCCGTCCCGGACGTCGGCCACGACGTCGACGCCCTCCCGCGGCCCCTGCCCGGGGTGGGCCTGGGGCAGGTAGGCGTCGAGGGTCACCGCCTCGTGCCCGGCCAGGCGGAGTTCCTCCGCCACCCGCGATCCGATGAACCCGGCCCCGCCTGTGACTAGTACGCGCATGGCCCCAACCTACGTTTCGATCACTCACCGTCACCATCTCCGCCACGCACGGTGCGGTGTTTCCGCGGCCGGCGCCCCTGGCGGACGCCGACCGCGACCCGGGGGCCGCACGGCGGTGGGCGGTCCGCCGGGCGTGCGGGGGCCGGGCCGCGGCGGGCGGACCGACCGCGGCCCGGTCCGGCCGCTTGTCCGGGGCGGCCTCAGACGGCCGCGCCGGACCGGCGGCGGCGGGTCGTGCTCGCGCCCGTGGCCAGGGCCACGGTGAGCAGGACGGGCACCAGGAGGCCGGTGCCCACCCCGCCCTGCTCCGAGAGCACCCCGATCACGGGGGCGCCCAGCAGGGGTCCCAGGTAGCCGATGGCCGCGACCGTTCCCAGGTTCTTGCCGACGCGCCGGGGATCGATCTCCGCCGCCGCGCTGAACAGCTGGGGAACCGCGCACGAGAGGCCGAGGCCGACCAGGGCGAACCCCGCCAGGACCGTGGCCTGGGTGGGCAGGCCCAGGGCCAGGGAGAAACCGGCGACCGCGACGAGCGCACCGGACCTGAGCAGGACCACCCGGCCCAGCCACAGGACCAGGCGGTCGCCCATGAGGCGGCCGATGGTCATGGTGACCGTGAACGCCGCGAACGCCGTCGCCGCCATGGCACCGGAGGCGCCCACGCTCTCCTGGGCGTAGAGCGCGCTCCAGTCCTGGACCGCGCTCTCGGTGAGCATCGCGGCCAGGGACAGCACCCCCAGGGTCAGGAGCAGGGGGGAGAGCCGGAGCCTGCCGGGTGACCCGCCGGCGCCGCACTGCTGGTCGACCGCCGGTGGCGTGTACCGCGCGAGCGCTCTCGCGGGGGCAAGTGCGGCCAGCGCCAGGAGCGCGCCCATGGCCTGGAAGGTGATGAGGGGGCTGAGTCCGACGTGGGCGGTGACGACACCGCAGACGGCGCCGAAGGACGCTCCGAGCGACACGAAGGCGTGGAAGGAGGACAGGAGGGGCCGCCCCAGCGGCTGCTGGAGGGTGGCGGCGTGGGTGTTGACGCTGATGTTGAGCAGGGAGTGGGCGACGCCGAGGACGAACAGGGCGGCGGCCAGCTCGCGTGGCCCCATGGCCGCTCCCGGCAGGGCCAGGCAGAGCGAGGCCGCGACCGCGGCCGGGGGGACGACGAAGCGGGGGGCGCACCTGTCGAGCAGGGCGCCGCCCACGCGGGCCGTGATGATCGCCCCCACCCCCATCGCGAGGAGCGCGAGGCCGAGCTGGTCGGCGCCGACGCCGCTCTGCTCCTTGACGGCGGGGATGCGGGAGGCCCACACGGGGATCACGGCCCCGGTGAGGAAGAAGTACCCGGCGAGGGCCGATCGGGCGTGGAGGGCCCTTTTCTCACTGGTATCCCGATCTGGATTGGGGTGTGCGGTGTCAGGTTTCATGGACACTCTCCAGGTTCTCTGGGGTGGTGGAATCGAACGTCACCGCAGGAAATGGTCACGGGCGAGGTCGGGGTCAGGGGCGCATGCGAACACGCAGGCCTCTGGCCGCGCTCTCCCTGCCAGACCCATGGTCGGCCGAAAACACGAGGTTACAAGCGCCACAACCCGAAGAGTAGTAATTCGCGGACTTTATTTTGTAGAACTGCGAATGGCTTAATCCAGAATTTTCACAAAGTTGTGGAACATGGGGATATTATCCGAGATATTCTTTTTCTCGGAAACAAATGAGAACACCGGAAAGAATGGCAATGACCAACAGATCCCGCTTGTCGACGCATTCGACCGAAGGACACATGCCGCACAGCAGGACAAAAGAACCCGGCGCGCGAGAATTGGTTACCCCGGTCCGAAGTTATCCTGTGGCTTCCTCCACCGGGGAGCACCCCCGCCGGAACACGAAGTGTGGTCCGCCACACTCCTCCATACAGCCCCACCTGGAACACCAGGTCGGACCCGTCCCGGCCACCGGGTGCGGACGGCGGCCGGTGTCGGCCGGACGCCGGCGGCGGTTCCGGACGTGCCCGGTTCGCGCACACGGGAGACGCCACCGCCCCCGGTCGGGAGCGCTCCGCCGCCGATCCGGTCGGCGCACGCGGGGCAGCCCGCGAGCTGCGCCGACCCGACGAACGGGGACGCCGGAGCAGGGCCCGGCGCTCCCCGAGCGGCCCTCCGCGCACACGGGCCCCGGCCGGCGGGACGGGGTCAGCGCACGATGCGGTCGCGCGCCCCCAGCAGTGCGCCCACGATCCCCCGCTCCCGCTCGGGGTCCAGCCGGACGATGGGGACGGAGAAGCTGAGCGCCTCCCTGGGCGCGCCCCCTCCCCCGAAGTCGAGCGCCACCGCGAAGCACCGCAGCCCCACGGTGGACTCCTGTTCGTCGATCGCGTAGCCGCGCTCCCTCACCCGCGCCAGCTCTTCGCGCAGTTCCGCACGGTCGGTGATGGTGTGGGAGGTGCGCGCCCGGACCGTCTCCGGCAGCAGGGCCTCGGCCTCCTCCCACGTGCGCCCGGCAAGGAGTGCCTTGCCGAGCCCGGTCGCCCAGCAGGGGAGCCTGCGGCCGGGCCTGGAGACGACCGCCAGCGAGTGCCGGGAGATGCACGTCGCCAGATAGACGATCTCGTGCGCGTCCAGGCGGGCGAGGTGGACGGTCTCCCCCCACTCCTGGGAGATCTCGTCCATGACGCGCTGCGCCCGGCGCACGACGTCGTCGTGTTCTACGTAGGAGGCGCCCACGCGCAGGGCGCGGATCCCCAGACGGTACCCGGATCCGGTGTCGTCGGGATCCACCCACCCGCTCTGGACCAGAGTCATCAGCAGCGCGTAGGCACTGGCCCGGGGAAAACCCAGGTCGGAGGTGATGTCGCGCAGGGACCTCGGCGTGTCCGCCGCACTCAGGTACTCCAGCAGCGCGATCGTCCGCTCGGCGGACTTCACCGGGCGGACGCCCGTCACCCGGAGGGTTTGCGCGTCCTGTTCCTCGGAGAGTCCCATGTTCATCCTTGACGTGATCTGAGACACCTACTTACTGTTGCTGTCTATAAATATAGATACCGTCTTCATATGTAGACAAGAGGTTTCTGTATGCCCCCCGCGCCCGCAGTGCCCGCAGACCTCCCCTCCGGTTCGCCGGGCTTCCCCGCCCCGGCCGGGGGGCTCGACACCCCCCGTTCCGGGGACCGCACCGGCGATGCGGCCGGAGCCGCACCGGACGCGCTGTCCGCCCGCCACCAGGGCCCTCTCAGATCCGACGGTCCCGGGTACCCCTGAGGCGCTCGCCGCCCGCACCTCCTGCACGGAACCCCGCCCCCGGGCGCCTCCCGCCCCGTGGAAGACCCATCCCCGCCCCGCCCCAGGTCAGATATCGGAGCCCCCATGCCCGTCCCACCCCCCTCCCGGGATGCCCGCCGCCGTCCTGTGCGGATCGCCGGCGCCCTCGCCGCAGCCGGTGTCCTCCTGGCCGGCAGCGCGTGCACCGTCGCGAACTCCGGCAACGGAGACGCCGCGGACACGATCCGCATCGTTCTGCCCGAGGAACCGCCCACCCTGGAGCCCTGCGACGCCTCGCTCACCGCGACGGGCCGTGTGACGCGCTCCAACATCACCGAGGCGCTCACCGAGCGCGTCCCCGACACCGGCGAGCTCGAACCGGCGCTGGCCACCGACTGGGAGCGGACCTCCGACACCACGTGGACGTTCACCCTGCGCGACGGGGTCACCTTCCACGACGGCACGGCGTTCGACGCCGAGGCCGCCGCCTTCTCCATCGACCGCACCGTCGACTCCGACATCGGCTGCAACGTCGACGGCTACGTCTTCGGCGACGGGGAGCTCACCGCCGAGGCCACCGGCGCCACCACGCTGGAGGTCACCACCGCCGAGCCCGACCCGATCCTGCCGCTGAGGCTGTCCTTCGTCGAGGTCGTCCCCACCAGCACCAGCGCCGAGGAGAAGGTCCGCGAACCCGTGGGGACCGGCCCCTACCGGGTCGGGACGTGGGAGCAGGGGACCAGCCTGACCCTGGAGCGCTACGACGGCTACTGGGGCGAGGCCCCCGCCTACGCGACGGCCAGGTACGTATGGCGGTCGGAGGGCAGTATCCGGGCCGCGATGGTCTCCCAGGGCGAGGCCGACATCGCCGTCGGGCTCGCCCCCGAGGACGGCGCCGGCGACTTCGCGGTGGAGTTCCCCAACAACGAGACCTCCTACATGCGCATGGACGCGACCCAGGAGCCGCTCGACGACCTCCGCGTCCGCCAGGCGGTCAACCACGCGATCGACAAGGAGGGACTGGTCTCCTCGGTCTTCGCCGGCCTGGGCGAACCCGCCGGACAGGTCGTCCCGGAGGGCGTCACCGGCCACAACCCCGACATCGGGGCCTGGCCCCACGACCCGGAGAGGGCCGCCGCACTGGTCGAGGAGGCGCGCGCGGACGGTGTGGCCGTCGACACCACGATCACCATCATCGGCCGCAACGGTATCTACCCCCGGGCCTCGGAGGCCATGGAGGTCGTGCAGAGCTCCCTGATCGAGGCCGGACTCGACGTGGAGATCCAGATGCTCGACGTCAACGCCTGGCTGGAGTACCTGCTGCGCCCGTTCCCCGCCGACGCCGGTCCGACGCTGCTCCAGGCCCAACACGGCAACCAGGCGGGTGACGCCGCATTCACGATGGAGCAGATCTACGGCTCCGAGGGAGCCCAGAGCAGCTACGGAACCAGGACCCTGGACGAGCTGACCCAGGCGGCCGAGCGGGCACAGGGCGAGGAGCGCCAAGAGGCGTTCGCCGACGCGCTCGCCCACCAGAACGACGAGGTGGTCCGCGACGCGGTGCTGGCGCACATGACCGGCATCATG
The DNA here is from genome assembly GCF_053616335.1 of Nocardiopsis sp. NPDC055824. Taxonomy (NCBI): domain Bacteria; kingdom Bacillati; phylum Actinomycetota; class Actinomycetes; order Streptosporangiales; family Nocardiopsidaceae; genus Nocardiopsis; species Nocardiopsis sp. NPDC055824. The sequence continues at coordinate 7,881 of NZ_JBSHDN010000102.1, read as the reverse complement.
GCCGTCGCGACGAACGTGTCGTACACGCCGAACTCGGCCACCAACGACGAACTGCGCCTGCGCGAGATGCAGCGGAACGACTGAGGCGGTGTCCGACTCCATGCTCGTCTTCCTGCGGCGCCGCATCATCTCCGGCGCCCTGCCGCTCCTCGCCGTGGTCCTGGGCGTGTTCTTCCTGGCTCGGCTGACCGGTGACCCGGCCAACCTCTACCTGCCCCTCAGCGCGACACCCGAGATGCGGGCGGAGTTCGCCGCCAGGAACGGCTTCGACCAGCCGGTGGCCGTGCAGTTCCTCGACTACCTGTCCCAGATCGTCCGCCTCGACTTCGGCGAGTCGCTGCGGACCGCCCAGCCCGCCGCCCAGGCGGTGCTCCAGGCGTTTCCCGCGACCCTCCAACTGGCCGGCGCCACGATGGCCATCGCCGTGACGGCGGCCGTGGTGGTCGGCAGCCTGGCCGCCTACCGCCCGAACTCGCTCGCCGACCGGTTCGCAGGCCTCCTGTCGTCCGCGTCGGCGAGTGTGCCGGACTTCTGGTTCGCCATCATGGGCGTCCTGGTGTTCGCGGTGACGCTGAACTGGCTGCCCACCTCCGGGACCGACAGGATGGGCGCGTGGGTCCTGCCGATCGCCACGCTCCTCATCCGCCCGTTCGGTGTCCTGGTCCAGGTGGTGCGCGGCTCGATGGTCTCGGCGCTGTCGGCCCCCTACACCAGGGTGGCGCGGAGCAAGGGGGCCGACGAGAAGCGCGTCATCTTCGTCCACGCCCTGCGCAACGCGGCCGCCCCCGCCCTCACGGTCGCCGGCGACCTCGCGGTGGGCCTGGTCAACGGCGCCGTCGTGGTCGAGACGATCTTCGGCTGGCCCGGCATCGGGAAGCTGATGATCGACTCGATCCTGCAACGCGACTTCGCGGTGCTCCAGGTGGCGGTACTGCTGACCGCTGTCACGATCTTCGCCCTCAACATCCTCATCGACGCCTGCTACGCGCTGATCGACGCGCGCGTGCGCCAGGGGGTGGCGACATGACGAACGGAGACCCCTTGTCCGAGACCGGGGACCGCCCGGATCAGGCGGGCGCCGCGCCCCCGGCCGCGCGACCGCCGCGCCTGTTCGCCCTGCTGCTCAAGGACCGCGTCGCCTGCCTGGCCGCGCTGATGCTGCTGGCCGTGGCCGCCTGCGCGGTGGCCGGACCGTTCCTGCTCGGTGACCTGGCCACCCGGCAGAACCTTCATGCAGTCGACCTCCCGCCGTTCACCCTGGACAACGGCTGGGCGTTCGTGCTCGGCAGCGACTCCCTGGGCCGCAGTGTCGCGGCCCGGCTGGTGGTCGCGGCACGCACCACCTTCGCGGTGGCCGTGCCCGCCGTCCTCGCCTCCTTCGTGGTGGGGTCGGCCTGGGGCATGTGGGCGGGCTACCACCGCGGCTGGCGCGAGAGCGTGTCCATGCGGATCGCCGACGTGGTCCTCAGCTTCCCGTCGCTGCTCCTGGCGGTCGTGGTCCTGTACGTGTTCTCGCCCAGCGTCGCGACCCTGGTCCTGGTCCTGGCGATCGCCCGCGTCCCGGTCTACCTGCGCACGGCGCGCGCCGAGTCCGCCGAGCTGCGCAGCCGCCTGTTCGTGGACGCGGCCCGCACTTTCGGCGCCCGCGGGGGGAGCATCATCCGGCGCCACGTCGCCCCGACCGTGATGCCCACGCTGATCACCGTCGCCACGCTCGACTTCTGCTTCGTGATGCTCACGGAGTCGTCATTGAGCTTTCTGGGCATCGGCATCCAGCCGCCGGACCTGAGCTGGGGGCTGATGGTGGCCCAGGGGCGCCAGGAGCTCCAGACCGCCTGGTGGATCGCGGTCTTCCCCGGCCTGGCCATCGTCATGACGACCGTCTCGGCGACCACCCTGGCCTCCTGGGCCCGGCTGGCGACCGACCCCGCCCAGAGGTGGCGGCTGACCGTGCCGCGCGGCAGGGCCCGCGCGACCGCCCGCAGAGCCGAGGAGGCAGGTAGATGAACGCTCTCCGGGAGAGCATCCACCGGACACGGCCCACGGACCCGGCCGCGATGGAGGTGGACGGGCTCTCGGTCGACATCCGGACCCCCGAGGGGGTCGCGCACGCGGTCCGCGACGTGAGCTTCACCGTGCGCTCGGGCCGGACCCTGGCGCTGCTGGGCGAGTCCGGGTGCGGCAAGAGCATGACGGCGCTGGCGATCGCCGGGCTCCTCGACCCGGTCGCCGACGTGGTCGGCGGCCGGATCCGCCTGAACGGCGCGGACCTGCTGGCGCTCGGGGCGTCGGAGCGGCGCCGCCTGGCCGGCCCCGAACTCGCCATCGTGTTCCAGGACGCCCTGACCGCACTGAACCCGGTGTTCACCGTAGGCGCCCAGCTCGGCGAGCCCTTCCGCATCCACGAGGGGTTGTCGCGCCGGGCGGCCCGGGACAGGGCTGTGGAACTCATGGAACGGGTGGGCATCCCCGAAGCGCGCTCCCGGGCCGGCGCCTATCCGCACCAGTTCTCCGGCGGTATGCGCCAGAGGCTGCTGATCGCCATGGCGGTGGCGCTGCGGCCCTCGGTGCTGCTCGCCGACGAGCCCACCACCGCCCTCGACGTCACGGTGCAGGCCCAGATCATGGAGCTGCTCCGCGACCTGCGCACCGAGCGGGACATGGCACTGGTCCTCATCACCCACGACCTCGCGGTCGCCGCCGAGCACGCCGACGACGTGGCCGTGATGTACGCCGGGGCAATCGTGGAGACCGGGCCGATCGGCGAGGTCTTCGCCGCTCCCCGCCACCCCTACACACGGGGCCTGCTCTCCTCGGTTCCGGGGGGCGGCAGGCCCGGCGAACCGCTGAGGTTCATCCCCGGCAGCCCGCCCGACCTGCGGGCGGTCCCCAGCGGGTGCGCGTTCCGCTCCCGCTGCCACCTGGCGCGCGAGCGGTGCGCCTCGCACCGGCCGGAGCTGTCCGGGGACGAACGCGGCCGCACGGTCGCCTGCCACTACTGGAAGGAGGCCACCGATGCCTGAGACCACGGCGCCGCCCGTCGGGCCGCTGCTCCGGGCGAGCGGCCTGACCAAGAGCTTCAGGGTGCCCCGGAGTGCGTCGGGGAGCACGTCGCTGCGCGCCTTGGACGGGGTCGACCTCACCCTGGACCGCGGTGAGACGCTGGGGCTGGTGGGCGAGTCCGGGTGCGGCAAGTCCACCCTGGCCCGGGTCCTGCTCATGCTGGAGCGTCCGGACCGGGGAACGCTGAGCTTCGACGGGACCGACCCGTTCGCCCTGCGCGGCAAGCAGCTCCTCGCGTGGCGGCGGCGGGTGCAGATGGTGTTCCAGGACCCCTTCGCGTCCCTCAACCCCCGTCTGAACGCGGCCGAGCTGATCAGCGAGCCGTGGCGCACCCACCGCGACCTCGTCCCCCGGCGGGACCGGGCCGAGCGGGTGCGCCGGCTGCTGGAGATGGTCGGCCTGCGGGCCGGTGACGCCCACCGCTACCCCCAGGAGTTCTCCGGGGGCCAGCGGCAGCGCATCGGGATCGCGCGTGCGCTGGCACTGGACCCCGACGTCATCGTGTGCGACGAACCCGTGTCCGCCCTGGACCTGTCCGTGCAGGCACAGGTCCTGAACCTGCTCGCCGAACTGCAGGCCGAGCTCGGCGTCTCCTACGTCTTCATCTCACACGACTTGTCGGTGGTGCGCCACGTGGCCGACCGCGTGGCGGTGATGTACCTGGGCGGTGTGGTGGAGACGGGGAGCACCGAGGAGATCTTCACGAACCCTCGCCACCCCTACACGGCGGCGCTGCTGTCCTCCGCCCCGTCCCCCCTCCGGTCCGACGCGCCCTCCCGGGAGCGCATCCTGCTGACCGGTGAGGTGCCCTCGCCGGTCGATCCGCCGTCGGGGTGCCGCTTCCGCACCCGGTGCCGCCACTCCGAGGACCTGTGCTCCCGGACCGCCCCGCCCGTGGAGGCGGTGTCCGGGGACCCGGCACACACGGCCGCCTGCCATTTCCCGCTGGGGCCGGCCTCCGCGGGGTCGGGCGCGTCCGGCGGCTGACCCCGCGGCCGGGTTCCGGCGCCGCCCTGGGACACGGGACCCTCCCGGCCCCTCCCCCGGGGCGGCGTGCGCCGCGGCCTCCGCCGATCCGCGCTCGTCCGGCCGCCCCTGCCCCCGCCGCGGGCCGCCGGCGCCGCTCCGGCCGCCGTGCCACCTGCTGCTATTGACGGATCGGCCCCGGTGATACAGCCTATACACTGCACACTGTGACGCCAGTCACGGATGGTTCGAGGAGGAGCAGATGACAGTGGTGCTCGCACACGCCCCCGTGGAGTCCGCCGAGGCGGCCTTCGCGCAGGCGGTCCGACAGGCGGGGCTCCAGGGCGGCGAGTTGGTGATCGCCAACGCCGTCTCGGACGACGCCGCCGCCGACACACGGGCCGCCGACGAGTCCCGGGTCCGCGAACTCGTCGGGCGCGCGGAGGCCGAGGGGGTCCGGGCGAGGGCCGTACGCCTGGCCGACGCCGACGCGGCGGCCGCCCTCCTGGACCTCACCGAGGAGCTGGACGCCGACCTGCTCGTCATCGGGGTCCGCCACCGCTCCGCGATCGGCAAGCTGCTCATGGGCAGCACGGCCCAGCGCCTGCTCCTGGAGGCGTCGTGCCCCGTGCTCGCGGTGAAGTCCGGAGCCGGGCCCCGCAGAGCGGGAGGCCCCGCGTGATCGGCGACAAGGGCCTCCTCGGCGCCGGGATCGGCCTCGCCCTGGTCGTGACGACCGGGTTCTTCGCCGTGCAGGACGCCGCGGGCGGCGACGAGGGCTCGCGCGCCCGCTCCGCCCTGACGGTCATCGCCCCCGCCGCGGCCGGAGGGGGCTGGGACCTGGCCGCCCGCGAGTTCCAGCAGGCCACCAGGACGGAGTCGATCGTCAACAACGTCCAGGTGGTCAACGTGCCCGGCGCGGGCGGGACCATCGGCCTGGGCCAGCTGGCCAGGCTCGACGGGGAGCCCACCACCGTGATGGTCACCGGCGCCGCCATGGTCGGCGGCGTGGAGATGGGCGGTTCCCCGGTCCGGCTGAGCGACGTGACGCCGATCGCGCGCCTGACCGACGACTTCGAGGTGATCGCGGTCCCCGCGGACTCCCCCTGGCAGACCCTGGACGACTTCCTCCGGGCCTGGGAGGAGGACCCGGACATCCCCGTGGGCGGCGGGTCGGCCGGATCGCCCGACCACCTGGTCGCCGGGCAGCTCGCCGAGGCCGCGGGGCTGGACCCCGCCGACCTGCACTACACGCCGCACGCCGGGGGCGGGGAGCTGACGATCTCCCTGCTCTCCGACGCCGGCGGCACCGTGCAGATCGGCGTCACCGGGTTCAACGACTTCCGCGACCTCATCGAGGGCGGGCGGCTGCGGGCGCTGGCCGTCGTGGCGCCCGAGCGCCTCGACGGGTTCGACATCCCGACCACCGCCGAACTCGGCTACCCCTCCGTCGACCTGGTCAACTGGCGCGGCCTCGTCGCCGCCCCCGGGATCACCGACGAGGACCGGGCGGAGCTCCTGGCGATCACCGAGGAGATGTACGGGGCCGAGTCCTGGCAGGAGGCGACCGACCGCAACTACTGGCAGCCGAACTGGGCCGGTCCGGAGGAGTTCGCGGAGTTCCTCACCGACGAGGAGGTCCGGATCCGCACGCTCATGACCGACCTCGGCCTCATCTCGGGCTCCTGAGCCCGAGGACTTCACGGAGAGAACATGTCACACACAGACCTCGACAGCGGCTCGGCCGCCGACCCGGCGGAGGCCCCGCCGCGGACACCGTCCTTCTGGGACGGCCGCGGCGAACTGGTCATCGGCGGCCTCCTGCTGGCCATGGCGGGCACGCTCGCCGCGGGCAACGCGGGGATGGACGTCATCGGCGACGGCGGCCTGCTCGGCCCCCAGGGGTTCGGCTGGTTCGTGGCCGCGCTCGCCGCCGTCATCGGCCTCCTGCTGATCGTCGCGGCGCTGCGCCGCTCCCCCGGGCGCCGCGCCGCCCTGGCCGCGGAGGAGCGCACCAACTGGCGCGCCGTCGGCCTGGTCCTGCTCGGCATCGCCGCCTTCAGCGGCCTCATCGACATCGTGGGCTGGCTCCTCATGGCGACGCTGATGTTCACGGCCGTGGCGACGGGGCTGGGCAACCGGAACCTCCTGCGCAGCCTGACCGTCGGCTTCGTCATGGCCGCGACCGTCCAGATCGTGTTCAGCGGCATGCTCGGCCTGAACCTGCCCTCCGGCGTGCTGGGGGGTCTGTGACATGGAGCAGCTGACGCACCTCATCGGCGGGTTCGGCGCCGTCCTCACCCCCATGAACCTCCTCTGGATCACCCTCGGCGCGTTCCTGGGCACGGCGGTGGGCGTCATGCCCGGCCTGGGATCGGCCATGGCCGTGGCCCTGCTGCTGCCGATGACGTTCACGCTCGACCCGCTGGCCGCGCTCATCATGTTCAGCGGCGTCTACTTCGGCGGCCTGTTCGGCGACTCCACCGCGGGCATCCTGATGAACACCCCGGGCAACAGCACCGCGATCGCCACCACCTTCGAGGGCCACAGGATGGCGCGGTCGGGGCGGGCCCCGCAGGCGCTCGCCACCTCCGCCATCGGCGCGTTCACCGGAGGCATCCTCGCCACCGTGCTGGTCGTCTTCTTCGCGCCCTCCATGGCCGACCTGGCGACCAAGTTCGGCCCCGGCGAGTACTTCGCGCTGGCCGTCTTCGCGTTCGTGGCGATCTCCGCCGTGGTCTCGGAGTCGCCCCTCAAGGGCCTGGCCGCCCTGGCGTTCGGCCTGGGGCTCGCCCTGGTCGGCACGGACCAGTCGACGGGCACCGCGCGCTTCACCTTCGGGATGCCGGCGCTCTTCGACGGGATCAGCGTCGTCGTCATCACCGTGGCCGTGCTGGCCGTCGGCGAGGTGCTGTACGCGGCCGGGCGCGTGGGCCACCGCGGCGCGCACGAGATCGTCCCCTCCGCGGGACGGCCCTGGCTGTCGGGCAGGGAGTTCCGGGCGGCGCTGCCCGCGTGGCTGCGGGGCGCCGGCATCGGCATCCCCTTCGGCATCATCCCGGCGGGGGGCGCGGAGGTCCCCACCTTCCTCGCCTACAGCGCCGAGCGCCAGCTGGACAAGCGCCGCCGCAAGCCGATGTTCGGCAAGGGGGCGATCCAGGGCGTGGCGGCCCCGGAGGCCGCGGGCAACGCGACGGCGGGGAGCGCGATGGGGGCGCTGCTGTCGCTGGGCCTGCCGACCTCGGCCACCGCGGCCGTGCTGCTGGCCGCCTTCCAGCAGTACGGCATGCAGCCCGGCCCCCTGCTGTTCGAGCGCAACGGCGACATCGTGTGGGCCCTCCTGGCGGGCCTGCTCCTGGCCACGGTCGTGCTGCTGGTCATCAACCTGCCGTTCGCGCCGCTGTGGGCGAAGCTGCTGCTGCTCCCCCAGTCCTACCTCTACGCGGGCATCACGGTCTTCGCCTGCCTCGGGGTCTACGCCACGGGCGCGAGCAAGACGGACCTGGTGCTCATGTGCCTCCTCGGCGTCCTGGCGTTCGCCATGCGGCGCACGGGGGTGCCCCTGGCCCCGGTGCTCATCGCGGTGATCCTGGGCCCGCTGGCGGAGTACTCGCTGCGCGACGCGATGGCCAACTCCGGCAACGACCCGCTCATCCTGGTCGGGAGCCCGATCACCGTCGCGCTCTACGGCCTGCTCCTGCTCGGGCTCGTCTGGACCGCGTGGCGGCGGCTGCGCCCCGCCGCGCCCGCCGGCGAACCCGCCGCGGAGGACCCCGCGGACTGCGGAGAGGTCCCGCGGGCGCGGAGCTGACCCGGCGCTCCGACACGGAGGGGCCGGCCGGGAGGGACTCC